>JBLHJZ010000089.1:0-11074 GCA_047619515.1 Saprospiraceae bacterium
GAAAGCTGATTAGTTGAGTCGATACTGCCGGCGGAAGCCAATACAGAAGGATCCATATTTTGACTATATACCCAACCAGATAGACTTAGAAAAAAGGATAAGAGGATTGTTTTTGTCATAGTTCATGGTATTTTAAAAAATTGAAAATTTACTCGGCAAGTCATTGGTAAAGCCAATAATGTCCGATGAATCTGTAAAAGCATTTAATCGGTTGTGTAAGAGAAAAGTCGAGTTCTCTTTTAGTTAGTCGAAGTTAAAAAAAAAAGGTCGTAAGGAAGTAGATTTTTTTCAAAAAAGTGAACAAGGATTAGCTTAGAGCCTGTCTAAAAGCAATGAATCCAGTCGGTTCATTCCTTCCTTTGTGCTGCAAAATTACATTAAATGAACATAAAGAAGCCTTTACTGAGCTTTTTCGCAAATAAAAGTAAAATTTAGATAGGCTTTAAAATGGAATACTGAAGCTCAAGAAAAAGCAATAAAGTTATTAAAGCGCATTGTTTCGTTTCCAGATATAAAATCCTACTAAAAACAAGATGCCAAAACCTAGGACAAACCATAAAGGATTCCTTTTCCCAAGGTTAATTGTTTCATTATCACCTGTCAACACGAAAGCGGCCCAATAGTGAGGGAAATTCTTTCTACTCTGATCGAGGTAGGATAACTTGGCGAGTCGCAAGGCTTCGGCTTTGCCTTTGCCAGCTTTTAAGTTTTTATAAAAACTGTTCATCAAAATGGAAGTGGTCTCATCATCGGCTTGCCAAAGGCTCATGACAATATTGGGACAACCTGCTTGTCGGAAAGAACGAGCTAAACTAATTGGGCCTTCACCTGCGACTTGTTTTCCAGCGCCAGTATTGCAGGCACTCAACACGACCAAGTCGGTGGACAAATTCATATTGGCAATCTCGTAGGCATAAAGTATTTCTTCTTTTTGTTCTGCAGCGTTTTTAGGAAAAATCAAACCTGAAAAAGAAGGCGTTTCATCATCTGTAAATGCATGCATGGCAAGGTGTAAGAAACGATATTGGTGCGCTAGGTTTTTAAAATTCTCCTCGGTTGCCAAGGAGCCGACCATGCTTTTTATAGCAAAGGTTTGACTTAGATTTTGGATTTCTTTTTGAGCAAATTCCAAAGGCGAAAAACCAGATCGAGTCGCTAACAAGGAATGGTCAGCAACAGCATAGGTTGGCGCAAAAGCTAAAATTCCTTTTTGATTGGTTTCCTTTTTTTTAGGCTCGACCAATAATAAGGAAGGCGCATAAGCATATCTGACGGAAGCTTTTTTTAATAAATAAGGCAAGATGCTATAATCGATTTCCGCTAAGTTTTCGGAATCCTCGGTCAATAATATTTCAAAAGGAATCAAATTTAAAATACCGTCAGGAATCAAAACTACCGACGCTGGAATGGAGATTTCTTTTGGAAATATTTTTTGAAAAATAGATTCTGATTGTTGGATAAAGTCTAAATACAGTTGTTTGGAATTTCCTTTTTTACCAGCTAAAGCATTGTTGTTTAACATTCTGGCAAAAGCAGCAATGGAAGTTTCCAACGTTGTATCTTTTTTCAATCGCTTTACTTCAATCTGAGTATTCGTGATTTGAAAAAAGAATAATTGCTCTTCTCCCACAAACCATGCGAAGACCGCTTCCTGGTCTTTTTCAATATTTTGTTGAATGGCTGAAAGATTGAATTCTGTCAATTCATTTTTCATTTGAAAATACTTCGGAAAGTTTTGTTCGAGTTCAATTACTTTGGATTGGTAGGTTCTATTTTTTTCAAAAAGAGCAATTTGTAAAGTGTTTTTTTCTTCGGCTTCCGTCGTTTTATTGCTTTGAAAAACAATTTCGTTTAGTTCCTCTTTTAAAATATCCACTCCTTGTTTTAAGCTATCCGGAATAGCTGCAAGACTTTGTGCTTGTTCATTTTGTAAAATGTTTCTTAATAAAAATGCTTTGCTCTGTTCATAAATTTCCACCGCCTTTTCTTTATATATCGGATCGCCAGTTATTTCAAAAAGCTCCAAACAATACCCCAATGCTTTTTCAAAATATAATCTAGAGTCTTTTAAAAATAGGAATTTGGAATTTTCTGTTTCGATATCTTGCTGAACAAAAATGATAGTTTGAATAACTGCTTCGGCGGTATTTAGCGCAGCTTCTAATTTATAATTGGCAGGTTCGGCTTGGTTCCAAGCTTCCAGCGTAAACATTTTTTCTCGCAAGACTTGAAATAATCTTTCAGAAACGATCCACTTTTCTATTTCAGGATTGCTCAATGAAGATTCCTTTATGTCTGTTGGTGAAAGCATATGCAAGGCTTCCTGATAATAAAGCAGCGCCTTTTCATACTGTTTAGAACGCTGATGGATCGTGCCCAAATTCTGATGCGCCGTCGCTGATAGTATTGGATTCGCTTCCGTTTTTTGATAATATGCAATGGCTTGATGACCATATTTTAAAGCTAGGTCCAATTTGTTTTTATAAAAATAAGCTTCACTAAGAGAAGTCAATCGGTGGGCTAATTTTCGATTTTGATCTTCTTCATTTTTTCGATCTATGGCAATTGATTTTTCGAAAAGAACGATAGCTTTGTCATAATTTCCGTCTCTCGCATAGAAGTTACCGATGTTAAAATAAGTATCGGAAACTCTTGGATGCTGATCTCCAAGTTGTTTTATTTTTATCCTTAATGCTTTTTCATAATGCTCAATCGCTTTGCCATTATTACCTAAATGATAATAAACATTCCCAATATTATTTAAAGTAATCCCTACCGAACGGTCGTCTTTCCCAAGGGCTTCAATTTTGATTTTCAAAGCTTGGTCATAATAATTCAAGGCTTGGTCATAATCTTTTTTTGAGGACCAATTCATAGCGATGGTATTATAACATCCAGCAATCTTCCTTCTATTATCGCCTTTGGTTTTCTTAAAAATCTCCAATGCCTTCGATGTCAAATCAAATACTTGGTCAGCCTTTCTAAATCTGTTATCTATTTTTGCAAACAAATAGAACAACTCGCCCATCAACAAATGTTGGTCCCCTAAATGAAGCGCGCATTGCTCTTTGATAGGCTCCATTAGTTTAAATACCTCATCGCCTTTGCCTAAATAAAAATAGCATTCCATGATGCTTATTTTATCTTTAATATAGGAATCCCAATTTTTTTCTTGCTCAAATATTTGAGTGGATGCATTATACTTTTCTATTGCCAGAGAAAATTTTCCTTGGTTGTAAAGTTGATCTCCTTCTTTTCCTAATTGAATGCCCGAAGGATCGGCGGAAGCGTTTTGGCTAGCTAAAGTATTGGTGATAAGAAATGAAAGGATGCAGAAAATAATTAGACGCATTAAGTTTGTTTTTTTTCCTAAAAAAATGAATTTACCTATTGCAGGTTGTCTAAAATTTCTAAAGCTTCTGCATGTTTAAAATGACGAGGTTGATCCACTATTTTTTGGAGCGATTTTTTGGCTTCCGCTATATTTTCCATTTTTAAAAAAGCCAATGCCCGAAACCATTCCGCATCTTGAACAAAAGAACTTTCAGGATTGATCGCATCAAAATGTGTTATTGCTTTTTGATTTTCATCCTGCATCAATTGACTCAATCCTACATATAAATTTCCACGATCAGCAAAAGGGAAATCCGCTTGCCTGACAAGAGGAGTAAGCAATTCAATTGTCCTTTTATAATCCTGATTAGAATAAGCAGCCATTGCTTCATTCCAGCTTTCTGTTTGAGGGGAAGCATTTCGTTCACCAGCGGGATCAGGTAACTCAAAATGGGCAGCAAATAAATCAGTAGTTGATATTGGTGACCCCATTTTTTGGAAAATAAAAAAGGAGGTGATTAATAAAGCAATCGCCGCTGCAATACTAATTATTCGCGGCATATTAAAAACCTTAGCTTGTTTTTGCTCCTGAGTTGCTAAAATATGCTTGGCTTGGCTCTTTAGTTGTTCCTTTGCGGCAGCACGAATTATTTTCAGATCTTGTTTATATTTTAAGAACTCCACCTCCAATTCTTTATCAACTTCAAGACGCTTTTGGAAATCTGCATCTGAAATTTCACCGCTATAATATTGGTCGATATAGTCCTGGATGTTTCTGTGGTTATTCATTGTATCAAATTTTTATTAGTATCCAAGTAGTTTAAAAGGGTCTTATTTTATCAATTTTCTTAATTTTTGCAGGCAGTTGTATTTTCGATCCTTTGCCTCGGCGCTACCTAGCAAGCCAACCCGTTCTGCAATTTCAGTCATATTATATCCCCAAAATCCCCAGTCGATCAAAATTTGTTTGCAAGGTTCACCTAATTGATCCAGATATTTATATAGCTGATTTACCGCTTCCTTGATTTCCATTTCTTTAGCAGCAATGGGTGCAGAATCAGGTAACTCCGGTAATTCCTCTTGGTACGCTATTCTATTAGTCGTATTTTTTCTGAAAAGGTCGATAGATTTGAAATAAAAAATTTTATAGAAGTAAGAAGAAAGTTTACTTTCACCTTTAAATTTCCCTTTGGCGACCTGTTCTATAAGGTCTATAATCGCATCGGTGAAAGTATCTAAAGCCAGGTCTTGGGCCAAGCCTACCTTCTTAGACACAGAAGGAATATAGTGGATGTAAGCATTCATTAGATAGTTTACCGCTTGCTCTCTTAAAGCGCCACCTTTTGACAAGGCTACTATCAGTTTATCTTCTGACCAGTGGTTGGAATCATTCATGCAGGTTTTTTAAAAAAATCTTGTCTTCATAATACCGAAATATAGCAATAAGGATTCACTATTATCTTTAATAATAGGTAAAAACAGAAGAAAGGAAAGGAACTAAAAAAATATCCCCCAAAACACTCCGGGGTTTACTTATAAAACTAAACGAAAACGAATTATATCTGCCAGTATCAGTACCACAGCCTTCAGTCTGTGCTTAGTACCATAGACCTCAGTCTGTGTTTAGTGTCACAGACTAAAGTCTGTTGTACTTGCCTGGTACCGCAGACTTTAGCCTGCTATTTCCTTTGGGTAGTACCTGCGAGCGGGACAGACTAACATACCTCCGGTAGTTAAAAAGTCTGTTGTACTAAAGCCCTCTCCGATAAGCCAACCAGCTACTCACCCCTACCCCAAACAACACAATCGTCACCGAACTCAGCGGCATCAGGATAGCAGCAATCACCGGAGATAAAATTCCCTGTACCGCATAAGTCAAGCCTATAATGTTGTAAGTCAATGCTATGAAATAGGCTGCATATACTATTTTGATACTGGTTTTCGAAAAAGAAAACAGCGTTGGAAGCTGCTCAAATTTTGAAGCGTCCATGATGATATCACAAGCCGGAGTAAAATTAGCGGTGTTTTCTGTAATCACGATTCCGACATCGCTCTGGCTCAATGCTCCGGCATCGTTTAGGCCATCGCCTATCATTGCAACATATTGACTATCAGCCTGTAATGTTTTTATATAGTAAAGTTTATCAGCGGGTTTTTTATTAAAATGCAAAAGCTGTTCATGGTCGAATAAGGGCTGTAGTGTAGCTCTTTCGCGGTCATTGTCTCCGCTTAGTAAAGAAACCGTGGCTTGTTTTTTTAGTTGAGCAAAAACACTTTTTAGTCCTTTTCGATAAGTTCCTTTATAGATAAATCCGCCTTTTACTACTTGGTCAATTTCTATAAAAACGCTTTGTTTTACTCGGCTTTCGGTATTCAATACTTCGACTTCGCTCAGTACAGGTTTTCGGTTTTCGGCAATTTGACTTCGCTCAGCATCAGTATTCGACTTTTGACTGCCTGCTTGCGTATTAAAGTTTTTCGAATGAAGTCTATTCTCTTTGATGGACGCTGGGTTGACGCTACTATTTATGAAAAAATCGGAACCGATACGGATCGTATACCCTGCTACCTGGCCGGAAATGCCTTTACCTTTTTCTTCCTTAAAATCTAAAACCGGCAAAGGAGTATGGTGATCAAAACAGGCTTTTATTTGCTGGCTTATCGGATGTGTCGAGTGATGAACCAGGGATAATATATACTGCTGTTCTGCTGCTGTCAATTCATCGCCGTTGTAGGTTATATTTCCGGACTGCACATTAGTGATCGTTCCTGTTTTATCAAAAACGATATGATTGATTTTTGACAATGTTTCGAGGACTCCGGTATTCTTTAAATAGATCCCTTGCCGGGAAAAAATACGGACGACATTTCCAAAGGTAAATGGAATAGAAAGCGCCACCGCACAGGGACAGGCGATAATCAACACTGAAGTAAAGGCAGTGATGGCGATATCTGTGTCAATTGGAAGCCAGTAAGCCAGCGTCAAAAAAGCAACGGATAGAATGATCACCGTAAAAAATCCCGCTACTTTATCTGCTAAGGCACTGACAGCTCCTGCTGATTTTGATTTGTTGAAAGTATCCTCATTCCAAAGTTGGGTGAGGTAACTATTCGACACTTTTTTGGAGACTACAATCTCTATCAGCCCTCCCATCTGGCGGCCTCCGGCATATAGTTGATCGCCGTATTTTTTCTTGACCAAATCCGATTCTCCGGTCACAAAACTATAGTCAATTTTAGCTTCACCAGTTAAAATTCTCGCATCTGCGGGAATCAATTCCCCATGGCGGATGACAATCGTATTGCCTTTTTTGATCTTGTCGAGAGTCACCGGGATTTCCTTTCCCTCTTTTTTCAAGGAGCAGGCGATAGGGAAGTAAGATTTATAATCCCGATCAAACGCGAGTTTAGCATAGGTGTTTTGTTGAAACCATTTTCCGATAAGGAGAAAAAAGATCAGCCCCGCCAACGAATCGAGATATCCGGCTCCAGTATGCGTCAAAATTTCAAAAATACTTCGGAAAAACAAAGCCATTATCCCCAATGATATTGGCACATCAATATTGAGCCGCCAATGTCTTAAACCCTGCCATGCCGAACGGAGATAATCCCAGCCGCTATAAAAAATGACGGGGAGAATCAATATTATATTTAAATAGCCTAAAAAATGAACAAGGGCACGATTAGTCATGGCATCTAGCCCTAGATATTCCGGAAAGCTCAAGAGCATAATATTGCCAAATGCAAAACCTGCCAGCCCGAGTTTATAGTATAATGATTTATCAACATTGACTTTTGGCTGAACCTCCAGGTCGTTGAGATTGATCTGTGGAGGGTAACCTAGATTGTCCAGCAGTTCGACTATTTGTCGCAGGGATACGGAAGCGTTAGAAAAAGTGATGCTGACTTCCTTTTTTAAAAAATCAATCCTGGAATGAAGAATACCTTCATTCAGGCGATGCAGGTTTTCCAATAGCCATAGACAGGAAGAACAGTGAATCTGCGGCAGGTAGAAATGCACTTTCGTTTTTTCACCGTCTGTAAAGTTGATTAACCTATCCACCGTGTCGCTGTCATCCAGGAAAGCATATTCCTGTTTGGATTTATTCTTTTGAGAAATGCCGGCTACTTCATTCAGTTCATAATAATTGCATAAATCATTCTCCTGCAAAATAGTGTACACCAGCTTACAGCCTTCGCAGCAAAATGGCTTTTCTACCATCATAATAGGCTTCCTATTACAAGGTTCTCCGCAGTGATAACAAGAGGTGTCTAAAGCCTCAGAGGCCTGATCCTTTTGAGCAATCTGATTCATAAGTGCAAAAATCTAGGTTTACTCCTGGATGGGGAATGACAATAGTCATCGGAGGAGATGATATAAGTCAGTTGTGTTGCCATACTACTTTGGCCCTTTAGAAATACTATGACCACTCTGTGGTAGGGTGTACAATTTTACGATATAGAGTTGCGTCCATTTTTGAGCGTCAATAAAGATTGATTCTACCCAGCAGTTCTTATCCCGAAGGGATTTAATGTAAATAGCCACCGATGCCTGCCTACCCTATATTCCGACACAGAAGACATCTTCATTCAAAAATGGCACCTTTTGTCGTCAGTATACCATGATAAAAATCACCAGCCCCAATGACATTAATCAATCGAAAGGCGAAGTGCTTAACCTATGTTTGTAGATAAATGAATACAAAATGAAAAAGAATATTGGAATAACAGATAGGATCATTCGGTTTGTTATAGTGGATTTACTACTTAGTGTATCGTATCTCGGCCTTGAGATTCCTCCTATGTATATGAATGTGACCTTTGTGATGAGTCTTCTTTTGATTTTAAATATCATCACCGGGTATAGCTTAATTTATCAACTCTTCGGATTGTCAACAGTAGAAGAAAAAACCAAAGCAGTAAAAAATTGAAATAATGCAGACCAATTTATTTGAAAAATATAATATTCCGGCGCCTAGATATACGAGTTATCCTACCGTACCTTTTTGGCAAAAAGAGCCGCCTACCCAGGAAGAGTGGGTCCATAATTTTAAAACTACTTTTCAAAAAAACGGAACGATCAGTTTGTACATTCACCTTCCGTTTTGTGAAAGTATGTGTACCTTTTGTGGCTGCACTAAAAGGATCACTAAGAACCATCAGGTAGAACATCCTTATATCGAAGCGGTGCTCAAAGAATGGCAATTATATCTTAGCCATTTTGATAAAAGACCGATTATCAAAGAACTTCATTTGGGAGGAGGTACGCCTACTTTTTTTCAGCCTGAAAACCTGGCCTACCTGATCAATGGCATTATGGAAAATGCGGATCGGGCCGATGATTATGAATTTGGATTTGAAGCACATCCGGATAGCACCTCTGATGAGCACCTGGAAACCCTATATGATTTGGGTTTCAGACGGATCAGTATTGGTGTACAGGATTTTGATAATGAAATTCTAAAAATAATAAACCGGCATCAATCCTATGAATCTGTAGAACGAGTTACGCTAAAAGCCAAAGAACTGGGATATCACTCTATCAATTTTGATCTGGTTTTTGGATTGCCATTACAGACCAGCGCACATATTGATAAAACGATGCAAAAAGTAAATATTCTCCGACCGGATCGGATTGCTTTTTATAGCTATGCTCATGTTCCCTGGGTAAAGCCGGGTCAAAGAGCCTATTCTGAGGCTGATCTTCCTTTGGGTAGGGCAAAAAGAAGTTTGTATGAATTCGGAAGACAAATCCTGGAAGATTCCGGCTACCACGAAATTGGGATGGATCATTTTGCCCTGTCTTCAGATGATTTATATAAAGCCAAAGCCGGTAAGCACTTGCATCGAAATTTTATGGGCTATACGCCATTACATACGGATCTTATGATCGGTTTGGGCGCTTCTTCTATCAGCGACTCTCTCAACGCTTTTGTTCAGAATGAAAAGAAAATCGAAACCTATCAGGAACTAATTAACGCGGGTCAGTTTCCAATTATCTGCGGACATTTGCTCAATGAAGAAGATCAAAATATCCGGTTATCTATTCTACAGCTCATGTGCCAGGGGAAAACAAACCTGGACGATACCAGTCTTCCTGATGCTACTATTTCGGAAATACTCCTCCGACTCCTTCCGCTAGAAGCAGATAATCTGGTACAAATTGATGCAAAGGAAATAACGGTAAAACCAGCAGGTCTTCCTTTGATAAGAAATATTTGTATGGCTTTTGATATGCGAATGCATCGTAATGTAGTTCCTGGGAAATTATTTAGTCAAGTGGTTTGATGGGTTTGTTAATCGGTGTTCGACCCATTCGACTCTTTCTCCGCTCGCAAGGCTAATTCCATTGATACACCGTATCAAGCCAGCGCCAATGCTCCAAAAGACAAGAGTCACTCAGGGCAAGTTATTCGGTGTTCGTTTCGCAGCCTAATTAAAAATCAGAAAGTATGAATAAAATAAGAACGGAATATGAATCGGGGTATTTAGCCGTTGTGCCACCGCAATACTTTAAAATGAGGTTAGCAGTAAAATATCCTTTTCTAAAACCCGCTATTCAAGCTAATATTGATCAAATACCGACCACCGATAATCCAGATAGACCAGTCCAATCATTGATGAATATTATAAACGAACTAAAAACAGATGAATTCGGGCCAGTTTTTAGACTCTTTTGTCAACGAGAAAGTATTTACGGATTTGGTGATTTACAGGTTAAGCGGATCTTTGAGGAAATTAATAAAATTTAAAATAATTTATAAACATCATAATTTTACTACGATGTTCATAAATCCAATTAGGAGCTTGCTAAAGAAAAAAGCAGAATCATTAACTTTTAGCAGAGTATGCGGGTTAGGAGTGTCCAAAAAGGTGGGAGCGGGTGACGGTCTGCGTGTTTAGCATTTTTTTGGACTAGCTTTTTTGTTACTTTTTCAGCAATGGAAAAAGTAAGAGGAAAAATAAAAAAAGATAGAAGGATAAAATTTATTTTAATAAAAAGCTAAAGCCCAACTAAGTCAGAGCCTATCTAAAAATGATACCTGGTCTACGAAAATCTACCTGCACAGAACGTGTCCGTAGGGATCGGTAGACAGGCATCATTTCTACCCACTCTACAGCTTTTTACTCATCTTTTCACCACCCGCATAGTCTTCACAGAATCCCCAGCCTGAATCCTCGCAAAATAAACCCCAGATGGCAGTTGATGCGTTTCAATAAACACATCATGTGTTCCTGCTGATACCGTTTGGTTGGATACGTTTTTAATAACTTTACCAAGCACATCGTATAAATCTACACTCACTTTCGCATTTTCCAGAATAGAAAAACGCAGCGTAAAATTATTTTCAAA
The DNA here is from genome assembly GCA_047619515.1 of Saprospiraceae bacterium. Classification (GTDB taxonomy): domain Bacteria; phylum Bacteroidota; class Bacteroidia; order Chitinophagales; family Saprospiraceae; genus JAHDHW01. The sequence continues at coordinate 10,688 of JBLHJZ010000089.1, forward strand.
AGGACTTGGAAAAGCATTGGCCTCAATGACCTGATTTAGTTCACGGGTACGAGTAGATATACATTCACCGATAACAGGAACGTACTGAAAATCTTCAGTCAATAAATTTACGACATCTGTCTCACTCACCTCAAACCAGTCCATGAGCACAGAACCATAAACAGACCTGAAATCATATTGCATAGCGACCCCTTCTTCGATGTCTACATCGGTTCCGATTTGAGGATTATCTCCAATAATATGTTGTCCGATACAGGAGCCAAATAAAATCATAGGCGCTGCAGAACCATGATCCGTTCCGAGTCCTCCGTTGGATCTTATCTTTCTGCCAAATTCCGAAAAGGTCATACCCACCACACGATCCTGGACCTCTAATAATTTAATATC
>JBLHJZ010000090.1:0-11062 GCA_047619515.1 Saprospiraceae bacterium
GCATACTGGCGTGACGATCACTTACATGGATGGTGCTGAACGAAAGACTAAAAAAGCAGATTACTGCGTGTCCAATATTCCCTGCCCGATCTTAAATAAGATCGAAAATAATTTTCAGGCGGATGATCATAGATCCGAGCTGCTCAATAAAGTAGCAGATTTTAGAAAAAAAGTCAGTTTTAAAGAAGCCGTTGAACGGACTACCTTTTCTCCGTCCTGCAAAGTCGGCTGGCAATGCAATACCCGCTTTTGGGAATCCCAGGAGTACCAGATCTATGGTGGTATCAGTTGGACAAATGATATAATTGAACAAATCTGGTATCCTTCAAATGGCTACTTTTCTCAAAAAGGCGCACTCACCGGAGCTTATATACATGGGAAAAACGCAACCAAATTTGGAAGATATAATCTGGCAGAACGTCTCAAAGTGGCTAAAGACGGAGGCAAGAAATTGCACCATGAATTCAATAATGATACGATTGTGCCCACAGATCTTGGTATATCTATCGCCTGGCAAAATGTTCCTTATCTGGAAGGTGCCTGGCCTTCCTGGGATGAAACAGGTCAACATGATAACGATGATTACGAACGTCTCCTTCGCCCATTCAGGAGCCGGTTTTTTATCGTCGGTGATCAGGCTTCGACGCTGCCGGGATGGCAGGAAGGTGCTATGATGTCCGCAGAACATGTAGTGGAACATATCGCAGGGCTAGAGGAAGTGATTTATCCTGATCATATTCAGGCACCGAACACTATAAAAGTGATGCAGGGGCGCTATTGATCTTTTTTTGATTTGAAAATGAATTTGCCACGGATTACTCAGGTTTGATAGATGAACCAGCGTATTCCGTGGCTTCTTTTATTGCTTTAGGAACACGTAAACAATAACTTATTACAGTTTCATTTTTGATCAAAATTGATTTTGGTGTGAGCATATCTTAAATCATGGTGATTTTAAAAATCACCATGATTTGGAGTGCACAAAAAATATAAAAACCTTTATAAGCTATTTTTTAATCAATCCTTCACACAGCTGGACATTTGTGGGAAAGCAGCTCCTCCTTTAGGAGGCTGGGAGGCTGGCTTAATGAAAATGTCTAGCGGTGTGTCAATCCTTAGTAATTTTTTCTTAGACCTACCTCCATCTGAAATATCAATATTCAGCGTTCACTTCCGAATCGACGAATTACGAATACCTAAAACCTAATATAATTACTTCAGAAACCCGGTCGCTGATTTCCTTTTCCCACCTTTTATAAGTTAATTAGTGTAAATTAAACACTAAGATTAAAGATTATTCAAAAAAACGCCGTACTTTTGCGGAAATAACCAAATTTATATTACAGATCGACTAACCATACCTAATGAGAGAACGCGTAATCATAGAAAATGTAAAGCCTCAAATCGACGGAGGCAGATATCCGATAAAAAGAATCGTCGGTGAACAGATTAAAATCTCCGCAGATATTTTTGCGGATGGTCATGAAGCCATTCGGGCTGCTGTATTATACAAAGCACTAAGTGCAAAAACCTGGAACGAACTACCCCTTCTCGAATTACCCAATGATACTTTCGAAACGGAATTTAGCATTGAAACACAGGGCGTTTATGAATATAAAGTCATCGCCTGGGTTGATCATTTACAATACTGGTACAACGGTTTTCTAAAAAAAGAAGCAGTGGGCCAGTATCTAAGTGTCGAGCTGGAAGAGGGGGTAGTCATTTTAGAAAAGGCAGCAAAAACTTTCCCGAAAAGCAAGGCAAAAGAGTTGCTGAGTGCTGCAAAAAATCTAAAAGATAATAATAATTATAAAGGCGCTATTGCGCTGGTGCTTAGCGAAGAATTCAAACAGTTGGTCGCTGATTTTCCTTTCAAACAATTTGTAACGGAGAATGATCAGCTTTTGAAAATAAAAGTAGAACGGCAGAAAGCTTTATTTAGTAGTTGGTACGAATTCTTCCCACGTTCAGCTTCTTCTCAGGCAGGTGTTCATGGTACTTTCAAAGATGCAGCAGCACAGATTCCAAGAGTGGCCGAAATGGGCTTTGACATCCTGTATTTTCCGCCGATTCATCCGGTAGGGGAGATCAACAGAAAAGGGAAAAATAATTCAACGACTGCGGAGCCTGGAGAGGCTGGTTCGCCCTGGGCTATCGGTAGCAAAGATGGGGGTCATAAATCCGTCAATCCGCAGCTCGGTACGATGGAGGATTATGAAAACCTCATCAATACCGCTAAGGATCATAATATCGAAATAGCTTTGGACTTAGCTTATCAGTGTGCCCCTGATCATCCATATGTCACTACTAATCCGGAGTGGTTTGTATGGCGTCCGGATAATACGATCATGTATGCGGAGAACCCGCCTAAAAAATACCAGGACATCGTGCCAATGGATTTTGAATGTGACGCCTGGGAAAGTCTTTGGGAAGAACTCAAGAGCATTATCGTCTTCTGGATCAAAAAAGGCATCAACGTTTTTAGAGTAGATAACCCCCATACGAAATCTTTTAATTTTTGGGAATGGTGTATCGGAGCGATAAATAAGGAATACCCTGATGTAATCTTCCTCGCAGAAGCTTTTACCCGACCTAAACCAATGGCTTCATTGGCCAAAAAAGGATTTACCCAGGGCTATACTTATTTTACCTGGCGAAGTAATAAACAGGAGCTCCAGGAATACATGCAATACTTGACGCAGACGGAGTCCCGAGAAGTTTATCGCCCGAATTTTTGGCCGAATACCCCGGATATTTTGCCGTTTCACTTACAAGATGCCGGAGAAAATATGTTCGCTATGCGCCTTTTATTAGCGGCCACTTTGTCTTCAAACTATGGCGTTTACGGTCCTGCATATGAGTTTATGGATAATAACAAAATTGCAAATGGAAAAGAGGAATACCTGAATTCGGAAAAATTCGAAATCAAAACTTATAATTGGAATGCCAGGAACAGAATGACCAGTCTGATGACCAAAGTGAATAAAATTCGAAAAGAAAATCCGGCTTTTCAATCTACCTTTAATATCCGATTTACCAATACGAACAGCGACCACATTATGAGTTTTATTAAAGTAGATAATAATGGAGGGGTCATCTGGTGTGTCGTCAATCTTGATCCGGAAAATACCCAACGTGCTTTTGTAAATGTACCCAGGGAGCTATTGGATATGCATGGCCATGTAAATCTTCGAATGCATGATTTACTTACCGACCAGTATTTTGAATGGAAAAACGATTGGAATTATGTGGAACTTAACCCTTATTATTATCCCATGCATATTCTAAGAATTGAATAATCCGCGCTTTCAAGTTTAGTGAAGCGTAACTTGAAAGGAGGAGATAAAGGCAAGTTTCCAACTTGCAAAGCCACTAATAAAAATATAAACGATATACTCCCTTATTAAATGCCAAAAAATAATAACCAAAACCTCTGGTATAAAGACGCCATCATTTATACCCTCCATATTAAGTCCTTTTTTGATAGCTCAGGAAACGGAATGGGTGATATCAATGGTCTGATCCAAAAACTGGATTACCTGGATGACCTTGGGGTCAACTGTATTTCCTTGCTTCCATTTTGCCAGTCTCCGCTCAAAGACGATGGCTATGATATTTCGGATTATAAAATGATCCATCCTGACTACGGTACCATGGAGCAGTTCCAGCAGTTTTTAGCAGAAGCAAAAAAAAGGGGGATACGGATAATCATCGATCAGATCATCAATCATACTTCCGTACAACACGAGTGGTTTCAAAGAGCGCGTAAAGCTAAGGCAGGATCCAAGTTTCGCAACTACTATATTTGGAGCAAAACGCAGGAGAAATACCAGGAGGCCGAAGTCATGTTTAGTGATTATGAAAACTCCAACTGGGCTTGGGACAACGAAGCGAAAGAGTATTACTGGCATCGCTTTTATAGCCATCAGGCAGATTTGAATTTTGAAAGCGAGGCAGTCAAAAAAGAGATCAGGGATATTATAGATTTTTGGTTTGATATGGGCGTCGACGGGATGCGGATCAGTTCTGTAATGTTTCTTTTTCAAAAGGAAAATACGGACTGTGTCAACTTGCCGGAGGTGCATGATTTTGTCAAAAGTCTTCGAAAATATGTCGATGAAAAGCATACCAATAAAATAATACTCGCGGAAACGAATCTCTGGCCGGAGGATGCTGCAGAATACTTTGGTAAAGGAGATGAATGTCATATGAATTTTCATTTCCCCTTGATGCCGCGATTATATATGGCGCTCCAAACCGAAGATCGATACCCCATCATTGATATCCTGGAACAAACACCGGCGATCCCCGAAAATTGCCAATGGGCTTTGTTTCTTAGAAACCATGACGACCTTACGCTTTCAATGGTTACGGAGGAAGAGCGGGATTACCTTTATAAAGTTTATGCGCAGGATCACGGAGCTAAGATCAATGATGGTATCCGACGCCGCCTTGCGCCATTATTGGGGAATGATCGCCGCAAGATTGAACTGTTGAATAACCTCTTGTTTTCCTTGCCGGGCACTCCGGTGCTATACTATGGAGATGAGATCGGAATGGGTGATAATATTTATCTCGGAGATCGGAATAGTGTACGTACGCCCATGCAATGGAATGCGAACCGCAATGCTGGCTTTTCCACGACAAATCCGCAAAAATTATTTTTACCGGTCATCGTTGATCCACAATATCGCTTCGAAGCCGTCAATGTTGAAAATCAGAGCAGCAATACTTCTTCCTTACTTTGGTGGATGAAGAATATCATCTCGATGCGCAAAAGACTAAAAGCTTTTAGCCACGGGGATATCCGGTTTTTACAATCTAATAATAGTAAGATTCTGGCTTTTACACGATCGTATGGAAATGAGAATATTCTGGTTGTTTGTAATCTTTCAAAGTATAGCCAATCAGTTGAGCTCGATCTGAAAGACTTCAAAGGAGATGCGCCTATTGAGATTTTTAGTCAGAATAAATTTTTAAAAATTGGTAAAAAACCATATCCGTTTACGCTCGGACCCTATGGTTATTATTGGTTTAATATTGAGAGAGAACAGGAATCGGCTGGCTTTGATATCCAGAATACCCGGCCTGAAATATCCGTAGATGTAGAATGGGATAATTATTTTGAAACTTATATTTCCAGGAGTAAATTTGTCAAAGATGTTTTGCCGAACTATTTGAATAGTTGCCGTTGGTATGGTAGCAAATCAAAAAAGATCGTTTCGATAGAAATTGAGAATTTCCCTAAAATGACGACGGCTGTAGGGATTTACTATTTCCTAAATGTGGATATTCGTTTTACGGATGGACTACCGGAAACTTATTCTTTACCGGCTGCTTTTATCACTGACCCGGAAGAGATTTTAGAACTTATAAAAAACGAACCACAGTCAGTGATCTGTCATTTGAATACGGTTTCCAAAACGGGAATCATCGTTGATGCTATCGCGCTGGAATCTTTTAGGAATGAGCTTTTTTATAATATTCAAACCAATCAGCAGGTCGAGATCAGCAATGGCTACTTAAAGTTTGAATCCGGTAAAATACTCGGAACGATTAAACTCGAAAAAGCGGACATCACTTCTGAAATCTTAAAAGCGGAGCAGAGTAATACTTCCGTGATTTATAATAACCAGTTCTTTTTTAAAATATATAGAAAACTGGACACAGACGTGAATCCCGATTTGGAACTGGTCAGGTTTCTCTCAGAAAAAACGGCATTTAAAAACTCCCCGCGATATGGAGGGGGGATAGAATATTTTGATAATACTACCCGGCGATTTACTATTCTCGGACTTTTGCAGGATAAAATCCCTAACCAGGGAGAAGCCTGGACTTCGACCCTGGAATCATTGACCCGCTATTACGAAAAGGTCTCTTCTAAAATATCTAAAAGCCAGCAAATCCCTGATTTGATCTATAAGGATAGGTTTTATTTCGAAAATCTCCCTGAAACGCATCAAAAACTCATTGGCAGCGTAATGAATGAAAGGGTCGTTAAGCTTGCTCAACGTACGGCAGAGATGCATATTGCACTTGCGGCGAATCAGGAGGAGAAAGATTTTGAGCCAGAGAGATTTACAGAGCACTATCAACGCTCTATTTATTCAGGCCATCGAAAGTTAGTGGCTGAAAAATTGGATGCACTGGCAAGTCGTCTGGAAACATTGCCAAAACATATCCGGCAGGAGGCTCAGAAAATACTCGATCTTCGTCCACAGATATTAGAATGCTTTAGTGAGATTTATAGTAAAAAAATCAATGCCACTAAAATTCGGATACATGGAGATTATCATCTTGGTCAGGTTCTTTTCAACGGAAAAGATTTTTATATTATAGACTTTGAAGGCGAACCGCTACATTCTATCAGCGAAAGAAGATTAAAGAAAACGCCTTTCAAAGATGTCGCAGGGATGATCCGATCCTTCCATTATGCTGCTTTCGGGCAGTTGGTGTTGAACCAGAATTATCGGCAGGAAGATATGGCCTTCCTGGAAGACTGGGCAGCACAGTGGTTTCACTATATCAATCAAATATTCCTGACGGCATATTATGATGCGGTGGAAGGACAGAGTTTTATGCCAAAAAACAAAGAAGCCAGAGAAATGCTTTTGCGAATTTATACCCTCGAAAAAGCAATCTATGAAGTCGGTTATGAAATGGGCAGTCGTCCGAATTGGCTGAGGATTCCTATCAGAGGGGTCTTGTATGTCATGGAGAAATATCTTGAAAATAAGAAATAAAAAATAGGTACTCGGAGTTCGGTATTCGGTTTTAGGCCTTCGGTCACCGAATCTCGAACACTGAATACCGGCAAACAAAACTTTTAAAACTATTAACCATTAAAATTTTAAAATCATGAGTTTAACAAAGCAATTTTCAAAAACTAAACCAGTCTGTAAAGTTACCTTTACCCTTCCTTCAGAAGCGATTATGACTGGAGATCAGGTAGTCGTTCTTGGTGAGTTCAATAATTGGGATCGTACCAAAGGTTTGCCCATGAAAGCAACCAAAAAAGGATATACCGCTGCGCTTGAATTGGAAGCCGGCCGGGATTATCAATTCCGTTATTTGATCGACAATGAAAAATGGGAAAATGACTGGGCTGCTGACAGTTATGTACCAAACCCTTATGGTGTTGACAACTCTGTAGTAGTTGTATCAGAAGTGAAGACAGTCACAAAAGCTGCTCCTAAAAAAACAACGACAAAAGCAACAACAACTGCTAAAGTTGCCGCTCCCAAAAAGACGGTAACCAAGAAAGCGGTAGAGGCTAAAGCGGACGACTTGAAAAAGATTGAAGGCGTTGGTGTTAAGATCGCTTCTTTGTTGAATGCTGCCGGAATCGTAACTTTTGCAGATTTAGGAAAAGCAAAACAAACCACTCTTAAAGAGATATTGGCTAATGCAGGAACAAGATTCCAGATGCATGATCCTAAAACCTGGCCAAAGCAGGCTAAATTAGCGGCTAAAGGTGATTGGGCTACGCTTAAAACATTACAAGACGAATTGAACGGCGGCAAATAATGCCAAAAGTCAGAGGTTAGAGGTTGGAGGTCAGTGCTAAGAGGCAACTGACTTCTAACCACTAACCCAAAAGCAAGGCCCACTATTCCCGACGAAGGAGGGACTATCTACTTTCTGACGAAGTCAGAACTATCCCTATTTCCGACGCAGGAGGAAATCTATCGTTTTGCGACGCAGGAGCAACTATCACTTTCGACCGAAGGGAGAACGATCACTATTCTCGACGCAGGAGAGAATCTATCCCTTTGCGACGCAGGAGCAACTCTAAAACCCAAACCCCATCTGAAATAGAAAATTCACTTTCCTGGTTTCAAAATTTAATTCCGAAGTCAGGCTAATCGGCCCGAAAGGCGAGAGCGCTCCAAGTTCCAGCCCCATACCCGAGATATTCTCCTCTTCTTTTGGATTTAAATTATACCCAGTATCATCAATGTAAGAGAAACCCTTCGTTTCAAAAAATCCGTAATTAAAACTTAAGGCTGCAAAAATATTCCTAAAAAGCTCATGCTGGAGTTTTAAACCAGAGAAGACAAAACTACTCGCAGGACGCTCCATATAGTTGAATCCTGAAAAGGGAATATACCGCTCGTCATAAGGGAGACTTCTTCCAAGGTAAAACAATTGGGTAAAATCCGTCTCGTTGAATTTCGAATAACCTGCCCAGGTATACCATTCGAAAACCAATCTTGACTTTACGGGAAAGAGCTGTCGATAGCTAAATAAATTATAAGTGTTTTTATGATTAGAAAACTTCGATTCTTCATCTTTTGAATTGAATAGCCATCCACCCAATACTAGATTTCCCGAAAGCCGTAATTGTGCACCTTTGGTTGGAAAATATTTTCGATTGAGGCGATCATATTTAAAATTAAAATGAGCAGTAATCTGCTCTATAGAAGGATTGCCGGTTTCCAATTCAAAAAATCGTTTATCCAGCCTCAGATACTTAGCACTAATTCCGATACCGACCGAAATGTTCTTTCCCAACCCAGAAAAAATATCCACCCTGGTCTGCGCAGATGAAAAATTGTATTCGTCTTTTAGACTACTATTGAGGTATAAAAAACCGGGGTAGAAATTTGCGATACCACTGAGGCGAAGCCCGATATTAGGGCGGGTTTTGGTATACACCAGGTAATTGAGCCTAAGTGCCGGGTTTTCAGAAATCCTGATATCCATGGAAAACTTACTTCCTTTTACCAAAGTATTTTGTACGGTAACATTAAAAAGTAATCCTGCATTAAAAGTACTGTGGTAATTCAGGCCAAGTTTGATGGAAGTATTCTCTGATTTATGGGCGGTGATTTTGAGTCGAAACCTATCGCCTTCCGGGATTAACTGATAATTCATTTTATCAAAAAGTCCGGTTGCCACAACCCTGGATACCTGGTTTTCAATTCTATGAGGCTCGTATTTTTTTGATTTTTCAATTTGTAATATATTCAGTAAAGTATGCTCGGCAGTGCTATCTAGCCCTACCACTTCAATCTTGGAAATTAGCACTTCCTTTGGTATTGTACGAGCGACGCCTTTTCTAATCACCCGGCTCGAATCTTTTTGATTAATGATTTTTCTGATCTCCGGAAGCATCTGGCGAGCGGCAACTTCTCCGGCTAAAACAATAGAATCTACCGTCGAAAAATCCAAGGCAGAAAAGTCGCTAATATCCGGACGGATGACGACACTTGCCAGGTTTAATTGTTGCTGGTTGTATTTGTCAATTTGAAAACTACTCGTCTGATCGAGTACCGTAATAATAGAACTGAGTTCCCCTTTTTTATACAATACGGCACCTACGTCCACGGCAATCACAATATCAGCGCCCATATCAAAAGCATCCTGTACCGGCAGATTCCTGGAGAGTCCTCCATCGACTACCAAGAGATTGCCGATCTCCTGGGGTTCAAAAACGGAAGGAATACTAATACTTCCCCTGATCGCGTCCGGCAAAAATCCATGATCGAAAACAATAGCCTCTCCTGTCACCAGATTAGTACCTATGCACCTGAACGGAATTTGGAAATCATCAAAATCATCTATACCATGAATCTTTAGCGTCAGGCTGGATAATAAAATGGATAACTTCTGCCCATCCACAAAGCCTTTTGGCAATTTGATTTTTTTATCCTCAAACGGAAAAGAAAAGATATACCGTTCCTCCTCTTCCTTCTCTTCGATCGTCCGGTAAATCCGCTCATAAGTATCACTAAAATAAGCATTCCAATCCAGTACCCGAACCAATGAGTCCAGTTCCGCTACACTGTATCCAATGGCATACAAACCGCCGACCACACTGCCCATACTCGTCCCGGTGATCATGTCCGGGTAAATTCCTGCCTCCTCCAGGACTTTTAGCACCCCGACGTGAGCTATTCCTTTGGCACCGCCACCACTCAGGGCGATACCTATTTTTATGTTTTTTTCCTGTGAAAATCCAAAATTCGGTAGGCAAATCATTAGCCCTGCTAAGATTAGAAGATAGGGTATATTTTTCATTGGTTTTTTAAATGCTTTTTGTGTTTACGGATTTCTTCTTCATAAAGTTAAAAATAAAACTGTTAGTTTCTTAGCATAAAAAATATATCTGCTTTGGATTCCATCACAACATTCGCTAATTTTCGGGAATATTCACAGTTTTAAAAACGAACAAATGGAATCGATGCCTACACCATTGGTCTCTTCAGAATGGCTAAATAATAATTTTGATGATCCGGATATTATAATATTGGATGCCAGTGCAAAAGATAATAAAACTGGTTTAATCGTTGATTTTGAAGAGGTACAGATTAAAGGTTCGCGGGCTTTTGATTTGAAAAATGCTTTTAGCGATAAGGAAAGTAATTTCCCGAATACCCTTCAAGGCGCTGAAGTATTTGAAGAAGCGTGCAGAAAATTAGGGATCAATAAGAACAGTAAAATTGTCGTGTATGACAATCTTGGCATCTATAATAGCCCGAGAGCCTGGTGGATGTTCAAAATGATGGGACATAATAAGGTGTCTGTCCTCGATGGCGGACTCCCGGACTGGATTCGCCAAGGATATGAAGTGGAGCCTTTAGGTATTGGCGAATATGCGCCAGGAGATTTTAAAGCCGCCTACCAACCCGAGTTATTTAGAAGTACCAAAGACCTCGTCGATAATCTGGAAGATAAAAACGAGCTGGTAATCGATGCCCGGTCAGCAGGACGATTCGACGGCACCGCACCCGAACCCAGAAAGGGATTGCAAAGCGGTCATATCCCGGGGTCATTAAATATTCCTTTTCAAAAAGTACTGGATCATGGAAAATATAAATCAAAAGCTGAACTGCTTGAAATTTTCAATGATTTAAAACTTGGAGACCAACCCTTGATATTTACCTGCGGATCAGGAATTACGGCCTGTATTTTATACCTCGCTGGGGAACTGAGTATTGCCAATCCAAAAGCAGTCTTCGATGGCTCCTGGACAGAATGGGCATTATCCGGTTTACCGATCGAAAATAAACTTTGAGATTTGTTAAAGAGGTGATAGGAGTGCGGGATCTATTTGCAG
>JBLHJZ010000091.1:0-11028 GCA_047619515.1 Saprospiraceae bacterium
TTTCTACTATTCTGAATATTGAGCGGTGGCGTAAGCGATTACCTGACTTAATCCAATCTTACCAAAACGATCAGCCCTTTCCTCATATTAGCCTGGACGGTTTTTTGGAAAATACAGCAGCAAGCAATGCAATGCAGGCCTTCCCTGCTGTCAAAGACGAAGGTTGGATTCATTATGTGCATGTGAATGAGAAAAAGCATGGGTTGAATAAAATGGAGCTATTGCCCGCTTATATCCAGGAAGTGATTAAGGTGATGAACAGCAAGGAATCTGTCGCCTTTATCAGTGAGTTGACAGGGATTGACAATCTGGTCGCTGACGAAACCTTAGAAGGTGGAGGACTCCATCAAAGTCAACGGAAGGGCTATTTAAACATTCACGCAGACTTTACCGTTCATCCACACAAACGTCATCTGCGCAGACGGGTTAATTTGTTGATTTATCTCAACGAAGCATGGGAAGAATCCTATAATGGTCATCTTGAACTTTGGTCGAGGGACATGAAAAAATGTGTGCAAAAGATCAGCCCCCTTTTCAATCGTTGTGTCATTTTCAATACCGACGAAGACAGTTATCATGGCCTTCCTGAGCCCATCCTTTGTCCCGAGGATATGACCCGGAAGTCGATCGCCTTATACTATTTCACCGAAGAAGCCAATCCGATAAAGCGTTTCACTAACTACAGAGCTCGCCCGGGAGATGGAGCCAAAAGCGTTTTAATTTATCTGGATAAAAAGCTCATTGCTATTTACAGTACCCTCAAAGGCTGGCTCGGTATCAACGATGATTTTGCGAGTAAAGTTTTAAACTTTTTTAATAGAAAGAAACGAAAATAATTCCTTTTGTTTAAAAACACAAAAACAGACCTGCTCTTCCTGATTGGCCTTGGGATTATTTTCTTTATTCCATTTCTTGGTGGTGTTCACCTCTTCGACTGGGACGAAATCAACTTCGCGGAAATCAGCCGGGAGATGCTGCTCACCGAGGATTACCTTAGGATTTATGTGGACTTTGTTCCCTTTTGGGAAAAGCCTCCTTTGTACTTTTGGCTCCAGGCTTTGAGCATGAAAAGCTTTGGGTTTACTGAATTTGCTGCCCGACTTCCTAATGCGATTTGCGGGATTATAACGCTCGTCTTTTTATACAAAATCGGAGATCGATTGTATAATAGATTGTTTGGATTCTTCTGGGCGATCGTCTACTTCGGAACCATTTTACCTAATCTATATTCCCACTCCGGTATTATTGACCCCTGGTTTAATCTATTTATTTTCAGTGGCTTATATTTTTTTATTCAATTTAACTGGAAAAAAAATGGCCTGGATACTTCCCTTTTAAAATCCAAATGGATTTATCTATTCTGGGGCGGATTTCTCATCGGACTAGGCATTTTGACCAAAGGCCAGGTGGCCTATCTCGTTACCTGCGTTACCTTTTTTATCTATTGGATATACAAGCGATTTAGGTTTTATGTCAATGTACCTGAGTTTTTATTTTTCACTTTTGCGGCAACCTTAGTATCGCTAACCTGGTACGGCCTGGAAACCTGGAAAAACGGCCCCTGGTTTATCAGCGAGTTTAATAAATACCAATATCGCCTATTCAGTACACCCGATGCCGGCCATAAGGGATTCTTTGGTTACCATTTTGCGGTCTTGCTTGTCGGTTGTTTTCCAGCCTCGATTTTTTTAATCCGCTCTTTTTTTAAAATGCCGGAATTTCAGTTTGACTATCAAAAAGATTTTACCAAATGGATGAAAATGTTCTTTTGGGTAGTGTTGATCTTATTCAGTGTTGTACAATCGAAAATCGTTCATTATTCTTCGCTTTGCTATTTTCCGCTGACCTACCTGGCTACATTGGTTATCTATAATATGGTCGAGCAAAAAATCAATTTTGATCGCTGGATTAAAATAGGCCTTTTAAGCATCGGCGGACTATTTGTGATCGCCACTATTGCTCTTCCCTTCGTTGGAATGAATAGCGATATTTTAAAACCCTTATTCAATGATCCTTTTGCTTTGGGTAATCTGGACGCTGCTGTGCATTGGTCTGGCTGGGATATAATTCCAGGGCTTTTCTTTTTGACTACGCTAGTTTATTCCATTTTCTTTTTAAAATCTAAAAAACGAATCCTGGCACTGTTTCTTGGAACGGCAATTTTTATCAACCTGACATTATACTTTTTGGTGGGAAATATAGAACACCATTCCCAGCGAGCAGCTATCGAATTTTTTGAAAGTAAAGCAGGGGAAGACTGTTATATAAAACCAATGGGTTATAAAACTTATGCCCACCTCTGGTATGGAAAGCGGCCAAATCATTTACCTGTGGAAAGCCGCGATATTCATTGGCTGATGAGTGAAAAAGCAGATAAGCCGGTGTATGTAATTACCAAGGTGCATAAGCTGAAAAAACTGGCGGAGTTTGGGAACCTGAGGGAGATCGGGCGGAAGAATGGGTTTGTTTTTTTAAAGAAGGACATACTGCTAGATCAAGTGCATCCACCAAAATGATGACATTCGATTGTACTGAACTCGGCCTGGAGGATTACTTTTCATTTTTACAATCCATAATAATCAATGCCGCTAATAAAAGTAGAAAGTAATTGTGCAGGACTCTATTTTTAATTTGAGTAAACAACTCAGGGCATAAAATATTTAGCAATCCCCATATTTACATCATCTGGCATTTGCACCCAATTCCTTGCGCCATTAGTTAACAGAATAACAGTTACTGTACCTGGAGCGTCTTCTTTCCAGTAATGTCTTATAGAAGATATACCTGCTCCACCATGCCCAGTAGCCCATAGTTTATTTTCTAATTGGTTAGTTTCCCAACCCAAACCAAAATATCCATCATTACCATTATTTAATTTTACAGGCGTCCAAATGCTAGTTAGGTATTCTTTACTCACTATTTTTTCAGCTAATACTGCTTGTATCCATAAAACTAATTCGTCAATATTAATATTTAGTCCAGCCGCCGCATACATTGGAGGAGAGTAATTTAGAGGAAACATTTCCAAATTTTCGCCTACCATTCTGTAACTTTTCACTCGGTTAGGAACAACCTTTTTGAATCCGCCATAGTTAGCCTTGGCCAAATTAAATTTATCAAAATAATTTTCTTGCATATGAGTTTCAAAGTCTTGTTCAGCCAATGCTTCAATAATCATTCGGACCAATAAAAAACCAGTTGCGTTATATTTATTAGCATCTCCTGATGGGGAAGAAAAGGGTTTGTCCTTTAATCCCTCAATAACATATTCTTCACTTTCTGGTGCTAAATAAATTTCATAATCTATTTGGTCTGGCATTCCAGAGGTATGGGATAATAATTGTTTTAAGCTTAGCTTTCTCCAGGAATCTGGTAAGCCATTTCTATTGGGAAGAAATGCTCCAACGGCTTCCTTAATATTTCTGTTTTTGGATTTTAATAATCGGTGCAAGGCTGTGGAGCTAAACAATTTTGATATAGAAGCAACTGCAAATAAATGGTCTAAATTCATGGGAACTTGATGTTCAATATTTGCTACACCCATCGATTTTTTATGGGTCACTTTGCCATCAATAAGAACGGCATAATTTAGACCAATAATTTCAAGGCTATCCATCATTTTTTCTACATATGCATCTGTTTTGTCGAAAATGGTTTCAGTAACAGTATCGTTATTATTTGAAGATAGTTGACATCCGACTACTAAAAACCCATAGCTTACTAATAAAATGAATGGATAGATAAATTTTCTCATTTGTTTTATTATTTGTTATTATATGCTGCCAATATTCCAAAGTCCCCTACTCCAACTCAAAAGCTACCATCTGAACCTGTGATGAATTAGTACCAATAAACAATTCAAACATCCCGGGCTCTGCAATAAATTCCAAATCACTATTATAAAATTTCAGCAAGTTTTTATCAATCGTAAAATTCACTTCCTTGCTTTCTCCGGGTTTAAGTTTTATTTTTTCAAAACCTTTCAATTCCTTCATGGGTCGGCTAATTGAGCCTACCACATCGCGGATATACAACTGGACCACTTCGGCGCCTTCCCGATCCCCTGAGTTGGTAACCGTCACCGTTGCAGTAATAGCGTCCTTGCCAGAAAAGGAGGCCTTAGATAATTCTATTTTTCCATAGTCGAAAGTGGTATAACTCAAGCCAAAACCAAATGGAAATAAGGGTTGATTTGGAATATCTAAATAATTGGATTGGAATTTTGAACCATTGCCCTGATCTGGTCTTCCGGAATTGAGCATACTATGATAGACAGGAATCTGTCCAACATGAACCGGAAATGAAGTCGTCAATTTTCCGCCAGGATTCACATCGCCAAAAAGTACATCGGCCACTGCATTCCCTCCTTCTGTTCCCCCGAACCATACATCAAGGATAGCGTCCATATTCTCCCTTTCCCATTTTAGTGTCATCGGCCGACCATTATACAAAACCATAACGATAGGTTTACCCGTTTTTTCCAAAGCTTCCAACAATCTTTTTTGGCTGGGTTGCAAATTGATATCTGCCATGCTCGACGCTTCGCCTGTCATATCTGCCGCTTCGCCCATTACTGCGACGATCACTTCCGATTGACTGGCTACCGATAAGGCCTCCTCAATCATGGCTTCTGGTGTCCGCTTATCAATGGAAATCTCTTCTCCGAATGTATTAACTCTTTTTGCAAATACCGGATCATCACTAATATTTGCCCCTTTGGCATAAAGGATTTCTGCCTGGCTTCCGACGACATTTTTTATCCCTTCCATCACTGTCACCGCTATATCATGATCGCCGGATACCGACCAGGTTCCCAGCATATTTCTACGACTATCAGCTAGTGGCCCAATGACCGCAATTTTACCTTTTTTATTAAGTGGCAAAATATTTCCATCATTTTTTAAAAGTACAAAAGACGCTCCTGCCGCCTGCCTTGCAAAAGCCCGATTGGCTGGAGATAATATTTCCTTCGCTGCTCTTGATTCATCACAATACCGAAATGGATCGTCAAATAATCCTAATTTCTCTTTAGCGATGAGAATTCTTCTACAGGCATTTTCTATTTCTGTGGCAGTGATTTTTCCTTCTGCCAAAGATTTGTGAATAGTACTCAAAAACCCTTCCCCAACCATATCCATATCAACGCCTGCTTTCAATGAAAGCCTGGAAACTTCCTGAATATCACCTAATCCGTGCGCGGTCATTTCATTGATAGTCGAATAGTCGGTCACCACAAAACCCTCAAATCCCCATTGCTTTCGAAGTAGTTCCTCAAAAAGAAAAGCGCTACCGGAAGCAGGTATATAGTCTATCGTATTAAAAGACGTCATCACAGAGGCTGCGCCGTTCTCGACTGCAGATTTATAAGGCAGTAGATATTCATTATACATTCTCAATTTACTCATGTCCACCGTAGCATAGTCTCGTCCACCTTCAGCTGCGCCATATAGCGCGAAATGTTTTACACAGGCAAGCATCGTAGTCGGGTCTTTGAAGTCGCTCCCCTGATATCCAATCACCATTGCTTTAGCGATTTGAGCACCCAAGAAAGGATCTTCTCCGGCACCTTCTGCAATCCTTCCCCATCTTGGATCCCGGGCGATATCTACCATCGGGGAAAAGTTCCACATGATACCGTCAGCGGTCGCTTCTATTGCGGCCAGCCTTGCTGTTTTTTCTATCAATTCCATATCCCAGGTACAGGACAAGCCTAAAGGTATCGGAAAGATGGTCTGGTGACCGTGTATTATATCCAGGCCAACCAAGAGGGGAATACCCAGTCGACTTTGGTTTACGGCTATTTCTTGTACCCTTCTTATTTTTCCGGCACCGCGGGTTCCAAAAATACCGCCGGCGTTTCCGTTTTTGATCTTTTCCTCCACTCCTTCACTGACCACTGCTCCGGTGACTGCTCCGCCGGGTGTCAGTAGATTTAGCTGACCGATCTTTTCGGTTATGGTCATTTCCGCCAATAAAGTTTCTACTTTTGATGAGCCTTTTACCAGGGCATGCGAAGGTTCCGTTTTGATATCTGAAACTAAAACGACATCCGGGTTTGGTGTTCCACATCCCGAGATTAAAAGGAATAATGCTGTAAAAAATAAGTATTGATTTAAATAAATGTGCTTCATGATTTTTTTCTTCTTTTTGAAAACATCCAACTTAAAAATTTGGGTTCTTTAAAAGCAAGATCCCATGAATTATGTTTAGCATTCGGGTAGAGGCTTATTTTTGCTTTCCCGCCGGCAGCTTGTACGGCCTTTGTCATCGTTACAGAATATCTTGGATGGACAACATCATCCTGTACACCGTGAAAAACCCAAATCGGAATATTGATCATTTCTTTTGCTTTTTCTCTTAATCCACCTCCGCAGATTGGGAGTGCAGCGGCTATTTTTTCAGGCATTCTCCAGAGCAGTTCCCAAACACCCATTCCTCCCATTGACAAACCGGTAATATAAATCCTGTCTTGATCGATGTAATTTTTTTCAATCATTTCATCCATCAAATTCATCACAAGTGTGAGTGTAGGTTTAGCTTCTTGGCCTTTATGAAAAGTAAAAATTCTTTCTCGCCCTCCCCTATCTGGTCTGGAAAGATTGGCCCAGTAATCTGCTTTAGGACATTGCGGGAAAATTATTATTGCCGGATACTTTTCTATTGAATCTAAAAAGAGTTGACTGCCATGGATTAACTGAGCTTTATTATCTGCTCCTCTTTCTCCTGCTCCATGAAGAAATACTACTAAAGGATAAGATTGATTTTGATCAAAACCAGGAGGAAAAAGAATTCTATAATTCAGTTTTTTATTTTCTTTCTCATAAGTTTTAAAAAGATATTTACCAGTCTCCTCATTTTTTTCTTGTGCAAAAATACCATTGGAGAAAAAAACTATCAGGAAGCAAAACAGGAGCGCTTTTTTTATGGTCATTATTATTTGATTTCAATTTCAACAATTACGGGGAAATGATCGGAGACTTGTCTTCCCTCTTTGGTGAGCGGGGTTTCAGCAGTATACTTTTTCACAATTATTTTTTCACTGTCTACAAACGCATAATCAATCCTTCTTTCAAAAGATCCGGGTATTTTAAAACCATTAAAAGTGCCTTCGAAAGATTCCTGGACATCTGAAGTTTCATTACGACTGTCCTTCAGGAAATCAATCATTGCTGTATACACTTCGTCACTAGGTTCCACATTAAAATCTCCAATGAGTAGCGTTGGGTATTTATTTACAAAAGGTTCAATATGCGATTTTAAAACTTCGACGCTTTCTTTTCTTGCACTTTTTCCAGCGTGGTCAAAATGAGTATTAAACAAAGCTATCGAGCTGCCTTTTTTATTTTTAAAAATACCAAAAGTACATACCCTAAAGCAGTGGGCGTCCCAACCCATTGATGGAACTGATGGGGATGCGGACAACCAAAAAGTACTATCCAACTCAGGGGTCCATTGATCAGCCTTATAAAAAATTGCCATGAATTCTCCTGCTCTTTCACCATCATCTCTTCCTACTCCGATATACTTATAATTTTTCAGTGCCCCATCCAAATATTCTACCTGGTGATAAAGTGCTTCCTGTACACCTATAAAATCAGGGTCTTGTTTTAAAATATATTCCGCTAAATCTATCTTTCTCTGGTGCCAGTTATCTTCCCCGTCTCCCTCAAAATCCAGGCGGATATTATAGGTCATCACTTTGACCGATTGGCCTGATAATTCAACTATGATTCCAAAATTAATAAGTAGAAAAAGGATCGGAAACAGAAGATTTTTCATATTAAATGGTTTTTCTTTTTTTGTAATTAAATCCCAATTTATCCAATCCGACCTGTACTTCATCCGCTGACATAAAAAGATCCCAAAGTAATTGCGATCGGTAATTTTCGATCATCACCGGTATTGGCAATTGATCAATGGCCAGATATCTAGGTAAAGACCATTTTGATTGAAAACTAAAGGCATCATATGGGCCATAATCACCAATCAGCGAATCTTGTTCTTCATACATAAAATGAAGAAAATCCATACTTTCCTCCGGTGTATAAGGGAAAGAAGAAAGTGCCGCAGTCGGGGAAATCACACCCAGGTCTTCCTGTGGATTGTGGCCTGAATAACCCTGCATAGAATAACTGGAGGTCAAGCCCCAGCATTTGTCACTATACCCTTCATATTCATTGGGATTGGTTGTACAATGACGATGATGGATCTTTGCATGGTTTTGATTGAGTGTCCAGAAATCGCCATATTTATCTTTCAAGCCATTAGGGTCAAGACCGAGATAGGAGTAATGCGCCCAAAAGAGTGGCCCAACGGCCATATCATTGCTGTCATAATGATCCAGGATAGTAGGCAAGCCATAATATTCCCGGTCAGTGACGATTGCCCCGCTTCTCATAAAGCCTTCGTGATAAGCGGCCGGAGAGATAGGATGTGTCGGCGAGGAAGCTGCCAATACATACATGATCAGGCATTCATTATATCCCCGAACGGAAAAATTCATCTTCCATCCATAGTTCGGTGACCAATGCCAATAGAGTGTGTTTTGATTATTGGTATACCAATTCCAGTCTACGCCTTTCCATAAGCCATCCATTTGTTCGGCGAGTTCTTTTTCAGCCTGGTTACCAGTTTTAAAATACTGTCTTGCTGTGATCAAGCCCTGCACTAAATATGCGGTTTCCACTAAATCTCCACCGTCATCGAATTTGCTAAATGCTTGGGTACTTCCATCGGGTAGGAGCCAATGCGACCATGCTCCATGATGCCGTTCTGCAGTTGTTAACCATTCCGTCAATTTTTTTAATCTTTGGTAACCTTGTTCTCTGGTGATGAATCCTCTTTCGATTCCGACAAGGATGGCCATTACACCAAATCCGGTTCCTCCTGAGGTGACTACGTCCTGGTCGTTTTGAGGATAGATACTGTCCATATGGATGCGTTCTCTGGCTGCTCCCGAAATGGGTTCTTCGCCTTCCCAGAAATAGTTGAAGGTTTGATGTTGGACTTTGTCGAGCAGGAGGCTGTCTTCTTTGCTTATTTTTTTATTTTGGGTGTTTATTGGGTATTCGTTTTTTGCAGTTTCGTTTTTGTTGTTGCAGGCAAGGGTGAGTATCAGGAAAGGAATTATGAATATTAGTTTGAGCATTATTTAATTTTTAAAATAACGTGGCCTTTCACGTGATCGACAACAATTGCTTGAATTAATTTATTTAACACTATGTTATTACTTTTTTATTAGACACAAATTTCCGCAAATTACGCGAATTAGAGTTTCTATAAATTAATCTCCAGAAATTCGCATAATTAGTGTTAATTCACGTCAAAACTAAATACATGTGAAGTACATGATACTCATTCTAATAGGTAAAACCCAGATCATCTAAGCCAGTTTGAACTTCTGGCGCTGACATATACAAATCCCATAGCAAACCTGTTCTGTGGTTTTCGATCATGATGATAATCGGTCCCTGATCAATAGCCAGATAGGAATTTGCGACCCAGCCAACCGTCGGGTTAAAGGCATCGTAAAAACCATAGTCGCCCCAGAGTCTGTCACCTAGAAAATAATAGAAATGTTTTAAGGCCGTGAGCGATTCGTCTGGTGTATAGGGCATAGAAGAAATCGCAGCAGTCGGCGTAATAACGCCTAGATCATTATTGGGACTATGCGCAGAATAGCCCGTATTATTATCGCTGGCAGTAAGCCCCCAGCAACCTTCGGAATAGCCCACATAATTACTAGGATTAGCAATACAGTAGGCTCTGTTAATCTGCGTATGATTGACATTTTGTTGCCAGTAGTTGGCGTATTGGTCTTCCAGATTTCTTGGATCCATGCCCAAATAAGAATAATGTGTAAAGAAAAGCGGGCCTCCTCGATTGGGGCCAAGTGGTAAAAAATAAGAATAATAAGTAGCCCCATTTTGTATCCCACCCGAACTGCCATAGCCTGCCTGGTATACCACCGGATCAATACTATGAGTTGGTGATGCTGCAGCCAAAGTATACACGATTTGGGTTTCATTATGGCCAACGATTCTATGGTTCATTTCCCAGAGGTAATTAGGAGACCAATGCCAGTAAAGTACACTCTGCCCATCCCTGGTATACCAATCCCATTCGACGGCTTCCCAAAGCGTATTTATTTTATCTATCAGGTCTGCTTCTTGTGTGATGCCCGGATCTAGATATTGCCTTACGGTCAACATTCCCTGAACGAGAAATGCGGTTTCTACCAAATCTCCGCCATTGTCTTTTTGGCTAAAAGGAATAACGTTGCCTGTGCTTCCGTTGAGCCAATGAGACCATGCTCCGTGGAAACGATCTGCATTTTCCAGAAAATTAAAAATCTTTTCCCATCTATCCAGTGCTTCACTTCTGGTGATAAAACCTCTTTCTACGCCTACAATCATTGCCATTAGTCCAAAGCCAGAACCTCCGGAAGTGACTACATCCCCACTGCTGTTTCGTTCTCGGGCAAGACCACTGACCGGATGGCCGAAATCCCAAAAGTATTTAAAAGTTTGTGCCTGTACCAGCGTCATCAATTCCTCATCGGAAATGACTGGAAAATCCGGAACGGTGCTTAATTCGGTGAATAAGGTATAAGAAACCGTCTCAAAATCCTGATCGAAATCATTGCCTAAAGAAGAAGGGAACAGAAAGTTTATTTTTGTAAGATCTGCTAGTTCTTCATCAGGAGTAACTGTATACTGGAAATCTCCTGTTTTTTCAACACTGAAATTATAGTTTACATTGCCGACTAGTACCAGGTTGTCCAGGAGTATGGCTTCCGATAATTCATGAGAAAATACCACCTCAAATTGCGGCAATAACGGAATATCCAGGTTGCGATTATTCGGGTCTAAAATATTCCCGTCCACTGTAACTGAGATTAATTCAAGCACACTTTTTTCTATTTCAAAGTCTAAATTTACTCCTCCGAAACTTTCCCCCAGTTCGCCTTTTAAGTTATTAGAAATTGAAAGTGTATAGCTGGCTCCTTCAGCAAATCCAGGCGAAGCG
>JBLHJZ010000092.1:0-10974 GCA_047619515.1 Saprospiraceae bacterium
GAAGGTTATCACTTGACGAGAAGTTTTTTATTTTGTTAATTTTGAGACACACTTAATTGAACACTCTCGGAATACAAGCGCCTTCTCACTTCTCACGAGTCTACACCCCCTCACCCCTGTTTTGTCATCCCTATTTTGCCATCTCAACTACATCCCTCCAAATAATTTAAGTCCGACACAACATTTCAACACCTTAAAAGATTTATCTTTAGGGAAAATTAAATGTATTGATACCAGAACTTATGGACAACAAAGCAGGCAAAATAATTGCTATTAAACAATGAATATGATCCACCGAAAGATATACCTCCTGAGTTTTTCGCTACTCCTGATAACTTCGGGCTTCGGCCAGAATAAGCCTTGTGCATATGACGACGTACAACAGCAGTTGATGCAGCAAGATCCAGCGTACCAGGCCGAAGTAGCAGAGTACCTTCATCAGGTATTACCGACACTGGCACAAAAAGCAAATCTGCGAACACTACCCGCAGTAATTGCCATCCCGGTAGTGGTACACGTCATCCATTCCGGCCAGTCTGTTGGTAATGCCGCTAATCTGTCCGTTGACAGAATCCTATCGCAGATTGATATACTCAACCAGGATTACCGGCGGGAAAATACGGATGCCAATGAAACGCCTTCGGAGTATCAGAGTATCGCTGCGGATACGGAAATTGAGTTTTGTATGGCGGTGATCGATCCAGCGGGTGTTTTTACTAGTGGTATTACCCGCCATGTGTATAGCAATGTAGCTGATATCGATTATATCGAAAACACGATCAAACCCGAGACAACCTGGGATCCAAACCGCTATATGAATATCTGGACGATCGCAATGCCTGGAGGTAGCTCTATTATTGGGTACTCCTACCTGCCAACCTTGACGATGGTAGGCTCCAATAAGGATGGAGTGGTGATTGATTATACTAGTTTTGGTAGTATCAACGCTGGCAACAACGGTCGTACCTGTGTCCATGAAGTGGGGCATTATATGGGCCTTCAACATACCTGGGGGCAGGCAGATTCCAATGGCGATCCGATCGGTTGCACGAGTGATGATGGAATAGCCGATACGCCAAATTGCAGTGGCCCGCATTATGGCTGTCCGAACTTTGGTGTAAGTTCCTGTAATGATACAGACATGGTCATGAATTTCATGGAATATGTCGATGATGATTGTATGAATCTTTTTACTGCCGGTCAAAAAACGGTCATGCAAAATATCCTCAACGGGATAAGGTTGCCATTGACCAATAATGCCCTTACTGCCTGTAATGTAGTCACTGAGGGCTGCAAAGATTTGTCTGAGGAAGCTATTATTATGGGTTTTGAATCAAATCAGCCGCTAAATGGCTGGGAAATTGAAAATGCCAATAATGACACCCGGAGCTGGTTGGTTACGCAAAATTCCACCGATTTCTGGGGCCCAAATAATGGCGTAGGTCTGGCGGTTTATCTCTGGAATATCAATGGCACTACTGCCGCTGATGATTACCTGTTTACCCCTTGTTTTGAAGTAAAAAACAATCATACCTATAAAGTTTCGTTCTCTTATGCCTGTGCCAAAGATGCCGATAACAACATCTATAATGAAGCTTTCGAAGTAGGTTTTTCCGAATTGCAAAGCTCCAGCGATTTTACGGTGCTCAATAATGATTGGGTTTTTCAAAATGTAAACAATCCCTATCCTGACTACAATTTCTATAGCATCACTTTTGAAGCGGCGTCTACCGCTTTTACCAGTATTGGTTTTCATGCAATAAGTGCCGCCGATAAATATGCGCTCCAGCTCGACGATTTCAAAATTGAGGATTTAGGGTTGGGTGCCGCTGTAAATGATCAGGTAGGCAAGCATTTCATTCAAGCCATACCAAATCCTAGCAATGGCCTGATTACGCTTAGTATGAATTTTAAAAATAGGCAGGAAGAAGTCCAAATCATGGTGTATGATGTATTGGGGCGTATCTTTGAGCAAAAAACTATAACGAATGTCCTCGAAGATCAAATCAATTTTGACTTATCCGATTTTGAAAATGGCCTGTATTTTGTAACCGTGAAATCGGCTCAATGGTTGCACACGGAAAAGATATTGTTGGCTAAATAAAAAGGCTTTAAAGACACTAGACTTTATTCGGCGTTCGTAGCCGCTCTGACATACAAAAGCTTTTGGAATAAAGTCTACTTAAAGAAATGTTAATATTTTCACAACAATGCCGTAAAAATTGCCATAAACAAAGGATTTTATTAAATTTACCTACTTATTTATAATCATTAAAAAAAAATCACGATGAAGAAGTTATTTATGTTATTCGCTGTTATAGGTTTATTTGGTGCTACTTCCATAAACGCACAGACCTGCTGCTCAAAAACAGCATCCGCATCATGTACTAAAGCTGCGGCTACTGCGGCTACCATGGATGCAGATATTGAGAAAAGAATGTCTGAAGAGACCGGAGCAGTATATTACGTTCGAAAAGTGGTCAATGCTGATACTGGTACGTCTTATGTGAATGTTGACTATAATGCAGATGCTAAAAAATTCGTAAACGTTTCACCGACACATACTTCAGGAAAAACGGCTTCCACTTCTTCTTCAAAGGAAGGCACAACAACTCCTACTTCAGGGAAAACGGCAGCCTGTTGTTCAAAAGATAAAGCAGCAGCCTGTACCAAGAAAAGTGCGAGTACTACGGCAGTAAAGAAATCATCTACTGTTAAAGTGGTTAAGACCAGCAGTACGAACTAATAAAACTCGAAGATCAATTGGGACTCCGCTTACTTTTTCTCGATTGTTTATATAAAAAAAGCTTTCTACGCTGATGCATAGAAAGCTTTTTTTATCTCTCACCTCTCACCCCTGGCTTTTCACCTCTACTCCCACCATCATCTCCGAATACCGGCTTCCCCTGCGATAATGTTTCAGCACGTGCCCTACAGTATCAGACATACTCTTAGGCAGGTTATCGATCGGATGCCAGGCTACTTTTTTAAACTTATTAGGTTCGCCAAGGGTCAATTCGCCTTCCCATTTACTAGCTTTAAAGTAGAGTACAATCCGTGTTGCATCATTTTTCTTTTTGTGCAGGGTGTGTACAAGATGCAGGTCTTGTTTTTCGATAATAATACCTGACTCTTCGAAGCTTTCCCGAATGAGTGCTTTTTTAGCAAATTCATTATCCTCCACAGTACCACCGATCAGGGTATATTTACCTCCTTGCCCTTTTGTCTGCTTTAAGAGTAATATTTTTCCCTGATCTTCAACGATTAACCGAGCTTTGAGTAATATTTTAGTCTTTGCCATTTTTTTGAGTAAAAGAGATTATAATAGTGTTTAAATATTGTTCGAAAAACAAAATCCTCTCTTGATTTCTCAATCTAAAAAATTCTTCAACCGCTATTGCTATTTCAGAATCATTTAGATTTTCGGAGTGTCGGATTTATTTTTTAAACGGTACTAATCAAAATATTTTTAAGCGAAAACCAGTTTTAAAAAACTAATTTATAATCAAATATCATTTAAATTAACACTAATTGCTACATAATAAGAAGTCTTTATTATAATTTTGTTCTTAGACTAGATCAAATAAAACCAATATTTATTAAAGGCAAAGAGAAATTAAGCTGATATTTGCTTTTAATTCTTTATTTCCTTTTTTATTTTCACGTGTAGAATATTTTCTATTTTAGAAAAGGCTACATTGTATTTATACAAAACATAACCTAGTCTATGAGATATAATAACATCCTGGAGGCCATCGGCAATACACCTCTAATCAGGCTTAACAAAATCACACAAGGTATACGAGGCACCGTTTATGCCAAAATGGAAGCCATGAATCCCGGCCTTTCTGCTAAGGATCGTATTGCTATACATATGATTGACAAAGCTGAAAAAGAAGGTCGTCTCCTTCCCGGCGGTACCATTATCGAGGCCACTTCGGGCAATACAGGCTTTAGTATCGCTATGATCAGTGCTATCAGGGGCTATAGATGTATGCTTACCGTCACCAGCAAAATATCTCAGGAAAAAATTAATTTACTCAAAGCGATGGGTGCCCGGGTTATTTTATGCCCAAAAAGTGTACAACCTGATGATCCCCGTTCTTATTATCAAAGAGCCATCCAGCTAGCCAATGATACTCCAAATTCGCTTTACCTCAACCAAAATTTCAATTCGGATAATGTAGAAGCACATTATATGTCAACCGGCCCGGAAATCTGGAAGCAGACCGAAGGTAAGATTACACACCTGCTATGCAGTACAGGTACTGGCGGTACGTTGAGTGGCACTGCCAAATACCTCAAGGAGCAGAATCCGGACATTCAGGTGGTAGCCATTGATGCCTATGGATCTGTTTTAAAAAAATATTTTGAAACCGGCATCAACGATCCGAATGAAGTGTACCCTTATCTAATCGAAGGGACTGGAAAAAATATTATCCCCGATAATGTTCGCTTCGAATATATTGACCGCTATGTGAAAGTAACTGATAAAAATAGTGCCTTCAAAGCCCGCCGCTTAGCCAAACAGGAAGGCCTTCTCGTTGGTTATTCCAGTGGCGCAGTGATGCAGGGGCTTTTTGAAATCCGCCGCGATCTCAAAAACGATGACCTGGCTGTTTTGATTTTTGCAGATCACGGAAGCCGCTATCTGGGTAAAATCTTTAATGATGAATGGATGGAAGAACAGGGATTCCTTTATGGTTCCAGCAATTATAAATACATGCTTCGCTGGAGAAAATTCCTAAGAAGTATTTAGCCGTATTTATTTGTTTTAAAACTAATGCCTTTTACCTTTGTTATAGTTTATTTTGAAAATAAAACAAAGCTTAATATATTATGAAATTATTACCAATTGAAAGAGTATCAGGGTTGACCCGAAGAGATTTCGAAGAGGAATATTTAAAGAAGAGCCAACCCGTAGTAATTACAGATATAGCACACCAGTGGGAAGCTACTGAAAAGTGGACTTTCAAATGGCTTCAAGACAATTATGGTCACCTTCAGGTGCCTTTATATGATAATGAATTCCGGAATCCTGGTAAGGATTACCTCACGCCAAAAATCAAAATGCCTTTTGGAGATTACCTTGAGATTATCCAAGAAGGGCCAACAGAGTTGAGGATGTTTTTATACAATATTTTTAAACACGCTCCGGAGTTAACGAATGATTTTTCCATGCCTGATCTTACTGATGGCTGGTTAAAAAATCTGCCTATGATGTTTTTTGGTGGACAGGGAGCCAAAGTGGATTTGCACTACGATCTGGATTGTGCAAGTATCTTCATTACTCATTTTCAAACGACCAAAAAAGTAATCCTCTTCGGTCCCGACCAGGCTGATTATTTATATCAACATCCTTTCACTGTACAAAGTGAAGTGAAGCTGGATGCACCTGATTTTAAAAAGCACCCGGCCTTGAAACAGGCTACCGGTTATGATATTGATCTGGCACATGGTGAAACGCTTTTCATGCCTCACCTCTGGTGGCACTACATGTATTACACTAAAGGTGGTTTTTCCTTAAGCCTTAGAAGGCATAATGCCTATACTTTAACACGAGGGAGTTTCAACATGGCAAGACATTTTGTGGTAGATAAAGGAATGAACATGGTACTCGGTGATAAGTGGAATGCCATGAAAGCTAATATGGCGAAGAAAAAGGCAGCCACTGCGTTGACATCATGATAAAAAAGGTACTGATCACCGGAGCAGATGGATTGCTGGGTAGTAATTTGGTTAGGGAGTTATTAGCAAGGGATTATAAAGTCCGGGTGCTTTTACTTCCTGATAGTCCCTCTACTACACTTGACGGTTTGGATATTGAACGTTATACCGGAAACATTCTCCAGCCTGATGATTTGCAAAAAGCTATGGATGGTTGTGGCTACCTCGTACATGCTGCTGCCAATACCAATATCTGGCCCAATCGCTCATCGATCGTTCGTAAAGTAAATATAGAAGGCACCCGGAATATTGCTGAAGCTGCGCTAAAGGCTGGGATCAAAAGAATGGTATACATCGGTACTGCCAACTCCTTCGGCTTCGGCCCTAAAGATCATCCCGGTGATGAAACTCAAGCCTATCAATCCGCCAAATATGGTTTGGATTATCAGGATTCAAAATATGAAGCGCAGCAATATTTATTGAAGCAACACAAAGAAAATAATCTCCCTGCGATTATCATCAATCCTACTTTTATGCTCGGCCCTTATGACTCTAAGCCTAGTGCAGGAGCGATGGTACTGGCCATCTATAATCGAAAAGTTCCCGCCTTTGCGCCCGGAGGGAAAAATTATATTTATGTAAAAGATGTGGCGGTGGCCATCACTAATGCACTGGATGGAAAAGGACGTCTTGGAGAGTGCTATATCGCCGGTAACGAAAACCTAAACTTCAAAGAGGCTTTTACTAAAATCGCGACAATCACCGGCGTCAAACCTCCTGGATTCTCACTCCCCGGTGGTATTCTCAAACTCTATGGCCGTTTAGGATCTGCGATGGGAGCAATTACCGGTAAAGCACCAACGGTCTCCTACCCGATGACCCAAATCTCCTGCGACGAACATTATTTCAGCGCTCAAAAAGCAGTAGATGAACTCGGGCTTCCTCAGACAGATGTTGGGATCGCTATAAAAGAAGCTTTTAATTGGTTTAAGGAAAATGGGTATTTGTGATCGCTTCGCTTGTGGTCGGCCTTTGGCCTTGTGATCGGCCTTCGGCCTTGTGTGAACGCACCTCTCTACAAGCGTAGCGATCACAAGCGTAGCGATCACAAAATCCTTCTCACCTAACATCCTTCATTTTTCTTCGATAACTTGCCATCGCTTTTGTAATTCCCAAAGCTCTTTCATAAAGAAAAGGAGGTATACTTGCTACCTTCGCCTCCTCTATTATCTCAATCCAAAATAGTGTTTCATCTGATTCCTCAACCACAATACTTAGTTTAGCATATTTTTCTCTTACAGATCTTGCTCTACAGACGGCTCTAAAGTTAGCACCAACAGAAGTAGCTGATCTCAGCATTTGTTTTCCGATTATGATACATTCATCTGTTTTAGGTAATGTCTGAAAAAATCGAATAACTTCTAAAGCTAGAAGCTTGGTTTCTTTTCTAAATTCTGTGTTAAAATCAATTTGATTCATGATGTTCTTTTCTTATATAGACTCCATAGTGCTTGAAATTCCATAAAATAGTTTCACTTTTTTTAAAAAAACTTCAACTTTCCAAGTAATTAGCGGTTCATTTGCGATCGCTTCGCTTGTGGTCGGCCTTCGGCTTTGTGATCGGCCTTCGGCCTTGTGTGAACGCACCTCTCTACAAGCGAAGCGATCACAAGCGAAGCAATCATACATAAAATGACCATTAAATGAGATTAAAAAACAAAGTCATCATCATCACCGGTTCTTCCATAGGCATCGGAAAAGCCATGGCTTACGAGATGTGCAAAGAAGGAGCAAAAGTAGTACTCAATGCCCGAAACCCGACACGACTCGACAAGACTTTTCAGAAAATGAAGGCCGAAGGCCATGAGGTAGCTGCAATAGCGGGGGACGTTTCCAATATGGAGGATTGTCAAAAAATCGTTGATCATACCGTCCAGGTGTTTGGACAAATAGATGCCGTCGTAAATAATGCTGGAATCTCCATGGAAGGTAGCTTTGATGAACTCTCCCCCGAGGTGTTTAGAAAGGTAATAGAAATTAATTATCTGGGGTCGATCTATCCCACCAAGGCCGCTTTACCGTACCTGAAACAAACCAAAGGCAGTATCATCTTTATTGGTAGCGTAGCAGGCATCCGGGGTATCCCCAATCACGCTGCTTATTCCTCTTCTAAAATGTCCCTTACCGCCATCGCAGAAGCATTAAAAATAGAACTCAAGCAAAGTGAGGTTCACGTCGGTCTTGCTTATGTTGGCTTTACTGAAAATGACCTGGAAAAAACAATTTACAATAAAGATGGTAAGATCATTCCGCAACCTAAAAGAGATTTCATCAAGGCAGAACCGCCTCAAAAGGTAGCTCTTCGAATCATCAATATGATCCATAAAAGGAAATTCAAAGAAGTATTCACCCCGCTCGGAAAGCTCAATGCATTTATTAACCGTTTCTTTCCCGCAGTGGTCGAGATTATCCTCCGCCGGAATTATTATAAAAATAAAGACTAAAGGACAGGTCCTAAACATAGTCATCTCCCGAAATGCAGCTTATTACGGGTCGATGTTACGGTTTGGGTCATAATCAGGTTTCTTACTGGAATAAAAACACTTGTTTTATCTGCTTGTAAATTTTAAAAAACTACCTATAACACACATTCAACGTAAGGCTGGAAGGAATCTAACTCCCAGTAACCTTGATTGTATCACTTAAATTAAAAACAAAAGATATATATTGGCTCATCCATAAGGGGGCAAATTATTAGTTAAAGCTTGTCACAAATTATTAACTTAAATTTAGAATACACTGAAGTCTTAGTCCCTTTGGAATACTATTCGCAATTGGTGTTTTACCTATTTGTTTTTAACTGACAAGCAACATAAAATACTTTAAGATGCCCCTTTCAACATCTTCTTGAAAAATAACCCGCATCAATAAAAACCTATGAAATATGTAAATCTTTTACCTTCTTTCTTAGTTCGGATCGCCATTTTCTTTGCTGTTTTCCTACTAAACGACACCCCAATATTGGGTAATGATACGGTAGTGGACAGCCTGATCAATGAATTAAAACAGGCCAAAGAAGACACCCTGATAGTCAAATTATTTTTGGATATAAGCTGGGAGTACCATAATTCAAAACCTCAACAAACCATCGAATATGGCCAACGTGCTTTTGATTTGTCAATGGTCATAAATTATAAAAAAGGAGCCTGCTCTTCGCTCAACCATATAGGGATAGGTTATGATATACAAGGCGATCTTGAAAAAGCAATGGGTTACTATCAGTCAGCACTGAATGCTGCAGAGGAGATGAAGGATGATAAACTGATCAGGAATTATTTGAATAATGTCGGGCTGATTCATCAACGAAGAGGTAATTATAATAAGGCTATGGATTGCTTTCACAAAGCACTGACCATGGTAGACGAAGAAAAGGAAAATCAAAAAGGTACGGCAAGTGTGCTTTTGAATAATATCGGACTTATCCACTCCAGCGAAGAACGATATAAAAAAGCCCTGGAGTATTTTGAACGCTCCCTATCTATAGAACGGGTACTGGCTAATTCATTGGGAATATCAATGGCCCTTACCAATATTGGTGAACAACATAAACATTTGGGGAAGAAAGCAAAAGCTTTGATTTGTTATAAAGAAGCCCTGGCTATCTCTGAATCTATTGATGATAAGGTCGGCGTAGCGATCCTATTAACCAATATAGGAGATGTTCATCTTGAAAATGGTTTTTTTGATCTGGCAGAGGAGTTTTATCCCAAGGCTTTTGAAGTGGCCAATGAGGTCGGTGACAAAGGAACTATATCCAATGTATTAAATAGAATAGCTAAACTAAAACAGCAACAAAAACAATATCAGTCCGCTATCAGGTATTCCCAGCAGGGGCTTTTATTAGCTCGTGAAATGGGGGATAAAAAAGGGGTGACGGATATTTTTAAAACTCTTACGGAGAGCTATGTGGCTATTCAAGATTTTGAAAAGGCTTATGAATATCAAACTTTATTCAATCAGGCCAAGGATAGTCTTTTCAGCACGGAAAAGAGTAAGCAGATCATGGAGGTTTCGACACAATACGAAACACAACGAAAAGAAACAGAAAATCAATTATTAAAAGAACAGCAAGCCAAGAGTGAAGCCGTTATTAAACAACGTACCATTATCGGCTTTGCCGTCGCTGTTACGTTGATATTGATGTCAATTATTGCGTTTATTCTATTTAGTCTCAATCGCCAAAAAAATAGATATAGCCAGCGGCTGGAAGACGAAGTGACCAACAGAACCAGTGACCTGGAAGAAACCAATGTCAAACTTCGCGAATCGAATAGAGAATTAGAACGCTTTGCTTATATCGCTTCTCATGACCTCAAAGAGCCTTTGCGGAATATTATGAGCTTTACAAAATTAATAGAGCGGCGCTTACCCCAAGAGGTCAAGCTGGATAAAAATATTGAGGAATATATGTCTTATATTGTCAATAACACCAACCAAATGCATCAACTCATAGAAGATGTGCTGGAGTATTCCCGGATTGATAATACCAAACCTTTAAGCGAAACAATAGAAGTGAAAGACGTGGTCTCCTCCGTTTCCAATGTCCTGAATTCTACTTTAAAAGAGCAAAATGTAATCTTGAATATCGGGGATTTACCGAGAGTCAAAGCCAACGCTTCACAGCTATTTCTGGTACTGAAAAATCTTATTGAAAACGGCGTCAAATATAACAAGAGCCAACATCCGCTCATTTCTATTTACAGTATCCAAAAAAACGGACTACACGAAATTACCGTAGCAGATAACGGGATCGGGATAGAAGAGCAATACAATAATAGAATTTTTGGCATGTTCAAACGATTACACAATCGCGAAGAATATCAGGGCTCCGGTCTCGGACTATCCATTTGCAAAAAAATTATCCAAAATTTAGGTGGTGATATCTGGGTAGAAAGCACCTATGGCGAAGGCAGTAAATTTATCTTTACTTTACCCGTCTATCAGGAAGCCGAATTAGCTGAAAACCAAAACACCACATACATCGACCGAGAATCCGTCACTTTAAATTGACAAATTTAAGCTTTCCTCTCCCTCAACTTCGTTCGGAAGGACAGGTCTTCATTCGGGAGGACAATTCAACGCCTCCTCAATCAAGCCCTCATCCGCCACATTCGGCATCGTAATTCTGAGTGCCGGATAATGATCCATCGCCCGTTGAGCCGTAAACATTGCCTCCTTATTACGAGCCCAGCTACGACGGGCAATACCATTATTTACATCCCAGAAAAGCATAGACTTTAATCGCCG
>JBLHJZ010000093.1:0-10891 GCA_047619515.1 Saprospiraceae bacterium
ATATCGTCCAGTTCTGGCTATGTCTTTTTCTCCTACTCTATGAAGCCATAATTCAGGCACTATTTATTTTACGCTGTCCCTTAGCAATTATGCTTACTTTTGTACAAAATAATTACTATGAGCTTTGCAATTGCAGCAGGTCACGACGCTACAGCGGATACCGCGCAGGAAATTTTAAAGATAGGAGGAAATGCTTTTGATGCGGCAATTGCTGCCTTTATGACTGCCTTTGTGGCCGAACCCTGTATGGTATCCGGCGGTGGTGGAGCGTTCGCTAATATCCGGAAAGCGGATGGTACCTGTCAGTTATTTGACTTCTTTTGCCAAACACCACGAAATAAAAAATCACTGGAACAGATTGAGTTCTTACCCATAGAAGTGAACTTCGGAACGGCAACGGAATTATTTCATATTGGTAAAGGTGCAGTTGGGGTGCCAGGGAGTATTGCCGGAATTTTTTCTATGCATGAACATTTAGGGTCCATTCCAATGGCAGACCTTGTGCAACTGCCGATCCAATATGCAAAAGAAGGCGTAGCGGTTAATAATTTTCAGGCGGAAGATATGGATTTGTTAAAAGAAATACTAAAGCACACGGAATATGGCCGTTCTTTATTTTACAAAAATGAAAATATCGCAAAAAGAGGGGATGTAATAAAAATGCCCCATTTAGCAGACTTTCTGGATCAAATGGCGAGAGAAGGGCAGGAGTTCTTTTACAAAGGGGAGATCGCCCAAAAGATCGTTGACGATCAACAAGAGGGAGGCCATCTTATAATGGAAGATTTTGAAAATTATAAAGTCATCATCAGGGAACCGCTAAGCTTTGAGTATCGTGAAAAAAAAATATTTACGAATCCACTTCCCAGTATTGGCGGTACTTTGATTGCCCACGATTTGAACGCCTTGGAAAAAATGAAACTGGCGGAGTTTCCGATGGGTCGGGATTATATCATAAAGTTATACGAAGCCTTTTTAGCATCAGAAAATCTAGACCGGCGACCAACGGCATTAGCGCGATCCTTTCAGCAACTTTTAGCAAGCAATAAAAAACACGGAAGTACGACTCATTTTAATATTGTCGATAAATGGGGGAATGCAGTAAGTCTGTCATCTACGATCGGGGAAGGCTCCGGGTATTTTGTTGAGGGTACAGATATTCAGTTGAATAACATGCTCGGAGAAGCAGCATTGCTTCCTGATGGATTTCACTCCTGGCTCCCTGATACCCGGTTATCCAGTATGATGGCACCGACGATTGTTGTCAACAAAAATGATCGACTGGAGGTGGTCACGGGTAGCGGAGGTGCCAGCCGGATTCCTTCAGCGATAACTCAGGTGCTGCATAATCTATTTGACTATAAAGCTTCTGTCGATGACGCTGTCAACCGCCCAAGGGTTCATTTGGGCCATGGCGTATTCAATATTGAGCCTGGCTTTAATGCTGAAATTTCAGGTAATTCTATTAAAGAAACCGTCAAGTTGTGGAATGAACAATCTTTATTCTTCGGTGGTGTACATACCATAGCTTGTGATGGAGGTGCCTTGTATGCTAGTGGAGATGAACGACGAGATGGAGTGATCCGGGTAGAATAAAACAGTGATGTGTCAATTTACCTAAGCTCTATGAATATATGTGTTCATAGACTTCCTGAAGGTCAAAGTTTTTTTCCGCCTGATGGATCAGGCAAATACATCCGTCGACGTTCCTTCCGTTAATCTTTCCAAACTGGACCCGGAATTCATTATCGATGTTAAAAAACAAGTTGATGACTTCGTCTGGAAACTTTGATGTGATATGCTTTCCTAATATAAAGGCAATATAACCCGGTTGGATACTGGTGGCACAAATACAAAAATTACCTAATTCAAATTTCTCTTTATAAGAACATTGCTCCTTTATACATAAAGGGTGATTTAAAATAGCCTGGCCAAGTTCAATATAGGTATCTATAATCGCTCTTGGGGGCGGATTTAGCATGGAAGATTCAACTTGCTCGTATGTGATCATATCTAAAAGTTTTTGGACTTTTAGATAAATTGCAAGCACTGTGCCTATTTTTTTTTGAATTATAAGTACTTATAATTCAGACCTTTAAGTATTGGCTAAATATGAGTCATCCTGAATTTTATAAAGATGATTGCTTAATTTGGTAATCTGGTATTTTTAAATTTCAGAAAAACCGGTATTCGGTGTTCGGCATTCGGAGATTTCCGAATACCTAATGCCGTTTTTTCAGCAGCTAAAAAAAGCTTAAGGCTTTAATCAAACGAATTCCCCGTACGGGTGATAACGAAAGGATGAAATGAAAAAAGACGCAAATTTTCGCAAATTTCTAATTCGGGATAATTTGTGGAATTCGCGTCATATTTTAAGATTTAGGTTCGTGTTATACGATACCCCGTCAGCTTGCTGCTGGGTAGTTCATTAACCTTCTAATTATTAAAAAATTCGGGATGATTCCTTCAATTTATTTCAACTTATGCAGAATTATTTTCTGCTCGATGCCGCCGTTATTCATCAATAAATGAAGGGAATCGGCAGTGATATAAGTGATTCTTACGGCTTTTTCGATTTTTTGACTACTCAGGGTATCCGTGGAATAAAGTACCGAACGTTCAATTCGATAATTACCCGCTTCTTTGTATTTTAAATTACTCTGGTAGGTAAATACGCCATGAGCATTGAAAGTGAATCCCATGTTGGAGATATCCATTTCTTTTTCCTGCTCACTTTCCAAAAACAGATCTGCCTGCCAATCTCCATAAAGCAATGTTTGATCAAATTCTTCGGTACAGCTACTGAGTAGCGTTACTAATAACATGGAAATCCCTAAAAAATATTTTACCATAATCTTTTTATTGATAATTTAAAAAAAAAACAAAGATACAGGGCACTTACCCCCTCACCACTTATCCCTCACTCCTCACCCCTGTTACAAAAAGTACATCACCCCAATCCAACCCATAATACCCAGTACAATGGTATACGGAAAAGCCATTTTGACCATTTTCATATAAGATAGATTGATTAAGGGAGCCAATGCTGAAGTGAGTAAGAAAAGAAAAGCAGCCTGACCATTTGGCGTAGCCACACTAGGCAGATTAGTTCCTGTGTTGATCGCTACTGCCAGCTTTTCCAATTGTTCTCTCTGCGCAATTAAAGCTGGATCCGTAAGCAATTCTGGATTATTAACCACTTCCGGTGGGAATGCACTTTGAACTTCACCAATATAAACCGTAGCGACAAATACATTATCACTGATGGCCGAAAGTACACCGTTGGCTATATAAAATATAGCTGGCTGTGCATCAGGATCAAAAGACAGCGCCCAGTCAATAATTGGCGTAAATAAATGCTGATCGTGAATCATAGCTACTATTACAAAAAATACGACTAAAAGTCCTGTAAAAGGAAGTGCTTCTTCAAAAGCTTTTCCCAAAGAATGCTCTTCGATAATTCCCATAAAAGCAGTTTGGATAATGATCAAAGCCAAACCTATCATACCGACAGGAGCCAGGTGTAAAGCTAATCCCAATATCAGGAAAACGGCAGAAACAGCTTGTACAATCAAGCCATATTTTTCTTTATCTGTTCTTTTTTTATCTGTTTCTATAGTATAATTCTCGATAATCCCTCTGGCTACTTCCGGTAGTTTTGTGCCATAACCAAACCAGCCCGTATATTCCAACAAAATAGTCGTCAGCAGACCGCAGATTAATACCGGCATAGTTACTGGTGCCATTATTAGAAAAAATTCTATAAAATCCCAACCCATTCGCTCACCAATCAATAAGTTTTGTGGTTCTCCTACCAAAGTACAAACGCCTCCCAATGCTGTACCGACCACACCGTGCATGATTAGACTTCTCAAAAAGCTCCTGAACTGCTCTAAGGTTTCACCACTCAATTCCTTTTTATCAAGGACACCACTTTTATCATAGTCAGAATTGCCAGAGTGAATTTTGTGATAAACGCCATAAAATCCAACACCAACACTAATCAACACTGCCGTCACCGTTAATGCATCCAGGAATGCAGATAAGAATGCACCTAGGAATACAAATAGGAGTGATAAAACTACTTTTGATCTTATTTTTATAAAGACCTTACTAAAAATATACATTAGTAAGGGTTTCATAAAATAAATACCCGCTACCATAAAAACCAATAATAAGATTACTTCCAGATTACCTTCTATTTCATGGTAAGCATTATGAGGAGTAGTCAAATTCAATAATAGCACTTCAATAGCTAATAGTCCTCCTGACTGCAATGGGTAACATTTGAGTGCCATCGCCAGGGTGAAAATAAATTCCCCAATAAATAACCAGGCAGTAATCGTCGGCCCTAAAAGGAAAGAAGAAATAATATTGAAAACAAGAAAACCGATTATGGTCGTTTTAAACCAAGTGGGACTGTTACCTAAGAAGTATTTAAACATGGTGTCTCAGAATTTTTTTCGATGACGTGAGTAAACTAAATTTAATCGTAAGAAAAGCAATGTGTTTCAAAACCCGGGCAAAGTACGGGTTTTTATAAAACAAAAAGAAACTAAATTTCTATTAAAAATGTATATAAATCTGTAATTGAGTAAATCTGGTAATCTCCCTAATTAGATTGCCCCTGGCAATCGCAAGAAGAGCTTAGCTCACAAAAGGTGATCGCTTTACTTGCGAGGAAATGATCGACTACGCCTTGTGAGGCCACTTCGAAGTGATTCCACAAGGCGTAGCCGATTACATGAGCATAGCCCAATCACAAGCGAAGCGATCACCCCTTTCGATTCAAGGAGTTCAAGTCAATCAAGCAATCGCCAAAATTTGATTCCCCGGTTACTCAACTGATAACTAAAAATTACGTAATTTTGCAGCCGTTATGGTAAAAATAGGAGATATTGAATTAGGTGACTTCCCTTTGTTGTTGGCGCCAATGGAAGATGTTAGTGACCCGCCATTTAGAGCGCTTTGCAAGCAACAGGGTTGTGATATGATGTACACGGAGTTTATCAGTGTAGAAGGACTGATCCGTGATGCACATAAAAGTGTCCAGAAATTGGACGTTTATGATTATGAACGACCCATTGGAATTCAGATCTTCGGGGCTGAAGAAGATTCGATGAGAAGGGCTGCCGAGATTGTTGAAGGTGCCAATCCCGAGGTTTTAGATATAAACTTCGGCTGTCCGGTAAAAAAAGTAGTCTGTAAAATGGCTGGCGCCGGGATTCTGCAGGATGTGGATCGTATGGTAAAATTGACAGAAATCATTGTAAAATCCACTAATCTGCCTGTGACGGTAAAAACCCGCCTTGGTTGGGATGAGAACACTATTTATATCGAAGAAGTGGCAGAACGGTTGCAGGACGTTGGGATAAAAGCTTTGTCCATCCATGGCCGTACTCGTAAGCAAATGTACAAAGGAGAGGCCGACTGGTCACGAATAGCTAATATCAAAAAAAATCCAAGGATTCATATTCCGATTTTTGGAAATGGAGATATTACGAGTCCGCAAAAAGCGAAGGAGTACCGGGATCGCTATGGCGTTGATGGCATTATGATCGGAAGGGCCAGTATTGGTCATCCATGGATCTTTAGAGAAATCAAACACTATTTTGCTACCGGTGAAATTTTAGATCCACCGACGGTTCAGGAAAGGGTAGCCGCCGCCCGACAGCATCTCAGGCATTCTATTGAATGGAAAGGGCTGACCCTTGGTATTTTAGAAATGAGGAGACATTACACCAATTATTTTAGGGGCTTCCCCAATGTTAAGCCTTATAGAACTGCGCTGGTCACTAATCATGATCAGGATGTTTTATTCTCCATATTGGACGAAATTGAAGACCGCTACAGTGATTCAATGATATTAACTAAATGCAATTGAGAATTAGGAATTAGGAATTAGGAATAAAATTATCGCTATTCCTAACTCCTAATTCTTAATTCCTAATTAATCGAATAGATGGTATTTGACATAAAACCACACGAACGGGATATTTTTATGCTTATCGAGCAAGTCGCTACTGAGCTGGGGTTTCCAACTTATGTGGTAGGAGGTTATGTACGGGATCGTTTGTTGGGCAGGCCTTCCAAAGATATGGATATCGTTTGTATTGGTAGCGGTATCCAACTAGCACAAAGTATTGCTTCGAGGTTGCGACCTATTCCAAGGATAGTGGTATATCAAAGGTTTGGGACGGCTATGATCAAGCATAAAGATATGGAGATTGAATTTGTCGGTGCCCGTAAAGAATCTTATCGGGCCGATAGTCGAAAACCCAGTGTCGAAGAAGGATCGTTGGAGGATGACCAAAACCGAAGGGATTTTACTATTAATGCCCTTGGAGTTAGTTTGAATGGTCAAAATTTCGGGGAAATCATCGATCCCTTTGGCGGTCTACATGACCTGGAAGCCAAATTACTAAAAACCCCTTTGGAACCTGGAAAAACCTTTTCTGATGACCCATTGCGAATGATGAGAGCCATTCGTTTTGCTAACCAATTAGGTTTTCGCATTGATGAGGAGACTTATAAGGCTATTTCAAAATATAAAAACCGGATCAATATTGTTTCTAAAGAAAGAATTACTACTGAGTTACAAAAAATGCTAAAAACAGACCAGCCATCAGTAGGGTTTAAATTATTATTCGATACGGGCTTACTGGAATTAATATTCCCGGAAATGGCCGCTTTGTACGGAGTAGATATCAAAAATGGGAAAGGGCATAAAGATAATTTTTATCATACCCTCGAAGTCGTAGATAATCTTTGTAAGACCAGTAAAAATATATGGTTGCGCTGGTCTGCTGTGCTACATGATATCGCAAAACCACCAACCAAGCGTTTCGATCCTCAACAAGGATGGACTTTTCACGGGCATGAAGCATTGGGTGCTGCAATGGTTCCCCGTATCTTTAGGAATTTGAGATTGCCCATGGACACGAAAATGAAGTATGTCCAAAAACTGGTTCGGCTTCATTTGAGACCCATAAGTCTGACAAAGGAAAATATCACCGACTCTGCGGTACGACGTTTATTATATGAAGCAGGTGATGATATTGATGACCTAATGAAGCTCTGCGAAGCCGATATTACTTCTAAGAATCCAAATAAAGTAGCCAAATATCTGGAAAACTATGAACTGGTACGTTCCAATCTCAAGGAGGTCGAGGATAATGATAAAATGCGGAATTGGCAACCTCCGATATCCGGAGAATTAATCATGGAGACTTTTAATATTACTCCTTCCCGGAAAGTAGGTAATATCAAGACCGCTATCCGCGAAGCTATCCTGGATGGTAAAATCCCCAATGATTATGAGGCGGCTTTCGCTTATATGCTGGAAGTGGCTAAGGAGTATGGGCTTTTAGTGAGGGGTGAGGGGTGAGAGATGCCTGCCATGAAGGCGGAGCTTAGCGCAGTCTTTCTTGGTGAGAGGGAATACATTTCCATTAAAGGCAGCGTTGAAGGATGAAAAGTAGTTTATATTAGACCTTATTCCAAAAGCTTTTGTACGTCAGAGCGGCTACGGATGCTTGTGCTGAGCGAAGTCAAAGTACAGAATCCCTAATACTGAATAAAGTTAATTGGTAGTAAAATAAATTAAAAAAAAGATGAAAAAATTATTGTTTTTATTTCTAATTGTCGTGGCAATTGCCTCTTGTAAAAGCGATGTAGATCAACGGCCTATAGACGATATGTTGATTGTGGAGTACCTTGCAGCAAATAATATTATAGCCCAAAAAGACGAAGATACCGGTGTGTACTGGAGAATCACTGAAGAAGGAAACGGCGTGGATTATCCTACCATCAACAGTACTATCCGATGCTTTTATAAAGGATACTTTTTAGATGGAAGTGTATTTGATGAGCGGGTTGAAGGAGTCGATGATTATTTAGAGAATCCTTTGGGGGGGCAGTTTGGTTTAATATATGGATGGCAGGTAGCTTTGCCTAAATTTAGTAAGGGGGCCAAAGGACAAATATTTATTCCATCTCATGCAGGTTATGGATCTACTGACCGAATAGGAGTTCCCAAAAATTCAGTACTCATTTTTGATATGCATTTGGTTAATGTGTTCAATTAATTAATTCAAGTTGCGATTTATATTGAGTGCCTTTCTATTCATCAATTCAGGTCTAAAGACACTCATCGCTGGTTTCCTATTCTCAGGTTATCTACATCAATACCTAAAGGGATTCTTTGCCCTGTTAAGGGTTAAATATTGGTAAACTAAGCCCTGAACCCTGGATAGAGTGCCTTTAGGTACTCAATATGGTAAATACCACGGCCAACACTGAAAGACTGCCAACTACAATAGTTCGCAACTTAACTTAATTACTAGCCATCGGTTTGCTTCTCACTTCTAAATATTGGCTAATGCTGCAATATTTAGAACAAATAGTAGTGGAATATCGTTTAAAATGGAGATATTTGAGACCCATACTATTTTGCATGAGTACAGAAAACGTTTTTATGGAATATTCAATTCGCTTTTCAAGAAAAGATCCTGCCCATTTTTTCAAAACATTACGACAGAGAGTAAACGGTTATTTTGTTGAAAACCAGATAGAAAAGACCGGTAATTTCAGCATGTACCTGAAGACTACCGTTATTCTTTTGGTTTATTTTGGAATCTATGCGATGCTGCTTGCGGGAGTGTTCGCTGGATGGACAGCCTTGATTGCTTACTCTATCTTAGGTTTTGCCACAGCAGGAATTGGTCTTTGTATCATGCATGATGCTAATCACGGTTCATTTTCAAAGTATCCGATGATCAATAAGATCATGAGCTATACGATGAATCTGGTGGGTGCAAGTAATTTTACCTGGCACATTCAACATAATGTGATGCATCATTCCTATACCAATGTCTACCATCTGGATGAGGATATTGATGATAAACCATTTCTTAGATTATCTCCTCACGGTAAACTGAAAAAGTACCACCGGTTTCAGCATTTTTATGCTTTTATATTGTACTGTTTTGCTACTTTAAGTTGGACATTATCTAAAGACTTTAGACAATTATACCATTATAATAAGACTGGAGTGACTGCCAATAGTGGATTTAGCCCAAGGAAAGAAACCATTGAAATGATTATTTCCAAAGCGATCTATTTGACCTATATGATAGTTTTACCTATACTATTTGGGGTGAATTGGGGAATTGTCTTATTAGGTTTTTTAATCAGCCACGCCATTGGAGGGTTTTTAATTACGGTAGTATTCCAATTGGCGCATGTGGTCGAAGGTCCGGAACATTTTGAGGCGGAAGAGAATGGGAATTCCGAGAATACCTGGGCGATTCATCAGATCAGAACGACCGCTAATTTTTCTACAAAAAATAAATTTATCACCTGGTGTGTCGGCGGTTTGAATTTTCAGATTGAACACCACCTATTCCCTTCTATTTGTCATATACACTATCCTGAAATCGCTAAAATAGTCAAAGCAACGATCAAGGAATTCGACTTGCCCTATCATGAGTATGAAAGATTAGTAGCTGCAATCTCTTCTCATGTGAAAATGCTGAAGTCTTTTGGGCGAGGAGATTCGCTTGGCATAGCTGGATAATTTCTCTAGTCCATTGAGACTTGATTTACCTGCTACACTCACTCACTTCTGGTTCTTATTTCTAATCGATTTTAAAAACAACATCGGATTGGTTCCGCCGGTTCCTACCGCCTCCGCGTTTGTAGCTTTCGCCTGTTTCATAATATAAATACTCACCATTTTTAAATGTTCATTTCTAAACTCAATGAGGTGATCAATCGCATTTTTAGTGGCAACTTCAAGTTTTTTATTTTGAATAGCATAATCTTTGAAAGAAGGTTTGGTTTCAAGATATCTAAGAAACGCGGCATGCTTAGGGGGCATATATTTCCGCATTTCCAGGAGGTAATGATTTGTAGAGGGGATGTCATCATAACGATTCCCCAGAATGGCATCAAAAAACTGGATCAAACTACTCTGCGCGGCACTACCACCGTGGAAGCTCCGTTTTTCGGGCAGTGTACCTTGATATTCTACTTCAACAAAGGAATCCAAAAATGGGCGTATCCTTTTATAAAAAACAGGCGGCTCGCAATGGAGATACATTTGCCGAAGCGTTTCAGTCATACTTTTCAAAATCAATGTAGCCCGCTCTAGGCAATCAATGGCTTTCTCGCTTTGGCTCTTTTCAAGGAAGGCAATACCTTCGAGTAGGCTAGGGATAGCTGGACCTCCAATTTTCTCAATCTGTACCGTGACCAGATAAAACCAACTTTCGTCTAATCCACCATGAAATTGAAAAAGTGTCGCCAGGTTATCTAGCTGAATTGGTTTATTGAGATCTAATCTTCTCCAATTATTCAAGACAAGAGAAGCATGCGAAAGCACGGGAACACGGCCTAGTTGCTTGGCCACATTAACCCAGGGAATACTGACACCTGACGGGATATGATCCCTTTTTTTCGAACCCGAATTGACATAAGCATGAGCAAATATGGATAGTAAAAGCATGGCTCGTTCTGCTTGTGCCTGATTTTTAAAAATTGGATTTTCGATTAATGGTAATGCTTTTATCTTATCTCTGATGATTCCGGCATTGAGGTAATCGGTAAAATTAGCAGCTAGCTCGTCCCAGATTTTATATTCTTCAGGTAGGGTAGGGAGTGGGTCATCTGAAGGAAGAAATCCTCGATTTATATCGATGTTATAAGTCTGGAGTATTTGTAAAGTGTCCTTGTGGCATTTCATTATTTGGCGATAATTATAGTCTTGGTTGGATGAATTTCAAATATTCGTTTTTCAGTTAGTGCCTCCAAAGTCTGCAAAT
Organism: Saprospiraceae bacterium; assembly: GCA_047619515.1. Lineage (GTDB taxonomy): Bacteria > Bacteroidota > Bacteroidia > Chitinophagales > Saprospiraceae > JAHDHW01. The sequence continues at coordinate 10,824 of JBLHJZ010000093.1, forward strand.
TCAGGCGGGAAGGTTCAAACTTCCGGCAGCACTTGCAAGCAACAATTTTAATTTACTTTCTTAAAAAA
>JBLHJZ010000094.1:0-10718 GCA_047619515.1 Saprospiraceae bacterium
GCAGATGCCAAATCTATCAATGGCGCAAATGAGGCCAAAATTAAAATCGCCAAATCCAATGCAGAACGCCAGGTAAAAGAGGCAGAAGCTTTGAGATTGGCAACGACCGCAGAACAGATCCAGAAAGCAAAAGGTCTGGAGGAGGCCTATCTTGCAGAGAAAGAAGCAGAACAAGCTCGTGCAGCTAGAGAAATGGCCACCAAACAAGCGGACGTGATCGTCCAGGCGGAGATTGCAAAACGAAAAATGGAAATTGATGCCGAAGCCGAAGCCGAACAGACCCGGCGATTAGCGAAGGGGGACGCAGATGCAATATTCATGAAGCGGGAAGCCGAAGCGAAAGGTATGTATGAAATCCTAAGCCGACAGGCGCAAGGCTTTGAACAAATCGTAAAAGCTGCCGGCGGAAATTCCCGCGAAGCAGTATTGATGCTGATCGCTGATAAATTGGAAACCTTAGTAGCCACTCAGGTAGAAGCCATTAAAAATATTAAAATTGATAAAGTAACTGTCTGGGAAGGTGGTAATAACGAAGGGGAAGGGAACTCCACTTCAAAATTTGTCTCGGGATTATACAAATCCATACCTCCTTTATCTGACTTATTCAACATGGCAGGAATGAACCTTCCCCAATACCTCGGCACTCCTGAAACGGTAGCCGTTGAAAATGGAAAAACAGCGGTAGTCGCTGAATCACCTAAAGATAAAGAGGATAAGAGCTAATAGCCTGTCTAGGCTTAGCAGAATATCCTTTAAAAGCGCAAAGCTCCACACCGGGCTTTGCGTTTCAAAGATTGCTACCTATCTTGCGCGAATTATATCTTTCAAAAAAAATGAGCCAGAGAATTCCGCACCTGTACATAGCCCCCAGCGACATAGACGACCGGGGTGTTTTTTCCAGTCAACCAATTCCTAAAAGTAGTATCATCGAAATCTGTGGGGTCATCGTAATACCCGGAGATGAAATGGAATATTTAAAAAAAACGGTTCTGTATAATTATTATTTCGATTGGAATGAGGAATCACAAAGCGGAGCTATTGCCTTGGGCTATGGTTCCCTGTACAATCACTCCTACGAACCTAACACAGAATATGTCCTTGATTATGAGTCCAATACTCTGGCATTTCATGCCTTAAGAGACATCGAAGCCGGTGAAGAAATTACCATCAATTATAATGGTGATCCGGATGATCAGGATAAGGTTTGGTTTGAAATCCAAGAGTGAGAGGTGGGAGGTGAGGAGTGTGGGCTCTTAATCCACAACTACCCCTCACCTCTCACCCCTCATTCCTAAAAAAAATGCCCCTCCTCTTTCTTCGCTACAGGTGGCAACAAGTCTGGAGAAGGGGTCGGTTCTGGGAATTAAAGTCTTAAAAATATCTATGCGCTGACCGTTCCCAATAGAAGGAAGATAGTCAGTTGACTACAGTATTGAAATGGGGTTGTTAATAAGATATGTTGGGAGTATGGCTGCCCTAAAGCATGCCTGGGAAGTATTCTTATAATTGGAAAATGACGTGGGAAAAGAATCTGTTGTTTTGCGATAGCGAAATTACAAAAAAAATCCAGCGAACCTAAAATAATTTAAAAATTTCTTCGGATTATTTTTTATCATACTACTAGACATTATGCAAAGCCCCCAAGGGTCTCGATCTTTTTATCGTATGTCCAGTCGTATTATTTTCTAAAAATTAATCCGCTATTACGCTGGTTTAAACCAACCACTATACATCACATAATTATTTGCGATACGCTGGATAGTATCCTCAAAAGCTTCCTTACTTAAAGCTTTGACTTTTTTGGCAGGGACTCCAGCGTATATAAACCCGGATTCCAGGTGGCTGTTTTCGAGGACAACAGCACCTGCTGCAATGAGGACATTCTCTTCTACGATAGCATGATCCATCACGATTGCTCCCATCCCGATGAGCACGTTGTCTTTGATCGTACAACCGTGAACGATAGCACGATGCCCAATAGACACATTATTCCCGATAGTAGTTGGTGCTTTCTGGTAAGTACAATGGACAATAGCGCCATCCTGAACATTTACTTTATTACCAAAGCGGATACTATTTACATCTCCTCGGATAACTGCCTGAAACCAGACGCTACATTGCGCTCCCATTTCGACATCGCCTATGATCGTGGCGTTTTCTGCCAGATAGCAGTCTTTTCCGAATTTTGGGTGTTTATTTTGAACCGTTTTGATTAGTGCCATTTTTTATTTTGCATTATTAAAGCGAAGTGCCCGGCAATTTAAATCTCATCACCACCTCTCCTGTTTTTTCGTCTACTTCAATTGCCTGGCTACCTAGCTGCATTTCCTGCCCTGTCGCCATTTTCATCAAAGAAGAAAGGAATCCCATCCCCTGAGTAAGCACTTCCTGCATTTGCCGGGCTTGCTGTGTTTGTTGAGGTTGGCCAGAAGCTGATTGGGGCGTCTGAGTAGCTGACTCATTCGCTATTGGAGAAACATCTTCAGCGGGTGCTTCTTTGCCGATTGCAATCATTGTCTCCACTTCTTCGGGTATCAAATCTGACGGATACGCTTCAGAGACAGTCTCGGGAATCATTTCTGGCTGTTCCAGGTTATTGATAATCTCTTCCAATTGTTTGAGGAACTGCGAACGTCCTTTGGAGGAGAAGTCAACCATGTCCAATGCGTTATCTTTATTCAAAACGCCCTCAAAAAGGCTTTGCTTGAGTAGCAATCCATCCGAAATACGGGTTTCGATTGAATCTTTAGTTACAAAATTGAGAACAGTCAATTTTTTGCTCAATTGTCCAAGGCGATCGATCCGGCCTATCCGCTGGTTCTTTTTTGCTGGATTCCAGGGAAGCTCAAAATTAACGACGGTATCGGCTATTTGTAAATTAAGACCGGAACCACCAGCCTCCGTAGAAAGAAACACCTGACAATCAGGATTTTCAAAAAAAGTATTGATTATATTTTTCCGTTTTTTGACGGGCACCTTACCATTTAGCTCTACATAACCAATATTATGTTTTCGTAGCATTTTACCAATAAGCGCATTCATGCGAATCCATTCCGAAAAGATGAGGATCTTTTTTTTGCTATTTTTCAGGTCAATTTTTCTTGTGAGAATATGCTCTAATTCAATTAGTTTTGGAGACACATTGGTACTTTCATCGATGAGATAAGTCGAGTCACAAACCATGCGCATCTGCGACATCAAAAGCATCAGCCGTTGCATATCATAAGGTGAGATATATTTTTTACTGAGTATTTTCGCAATTCCTTTTGCATAATTAGTATGATAGTAGGATTGTTCCGTACTCATCTCCACCATGATTGTTTGTTCGGTGACATTTGGAAGTTCACGGAGTACTTGTCGCTTTTCGCGTCGGAGAAGAAGGGGCTTCAGGCGCTTTTTGAGTTGTTGCAAATTATAGTACCCGACGATTTTGTTTTTCTGTTTTTCATCAAAATAGCAATGCTGGTAAGAAAATTCCCAAAGTGGTGTCAGCATTTTCGGATCAAGGAACTGAACGATAGAATACAGGTCAGTAAGCTGATTTTCAATAGGCGTACCCGTGATGACAAGCGCGTGTTTTTTATTTAAAACTTTGATCGACTGCGCTGTAATGGTGCTATAGTTTTTAATGCGCTGTGCTTCGTCAAGTATGATAAAATCGTAATCCCCCTGATTGATAGCAAGGTAATCCCTGAGTACTGTTTCATAATTAATGATGGTAAAAAAAGCTTTTGTCGTAAGATATTGGCTTTCTCGCTCTTCAGGTTTTCCTTCTATCACCAAAGCCTCTTCATCTGTAAATTTTTCAATTTCTTTTTTCCACTGATCTTTTACGGAGGCAGGGCAGATGACCAAAGTTTTGTGGAAACCGAAAATAGCTTTTTTGGCTAATGCTATGGTAATAGCCTGTAGCGTTTTTCCCAATCCCATTTCATCTGCAATGATCGCCCCTTCTTTAAAAGTAGCAAATTCAACCCCTTTTTTCTGATAGGCATATAAGGTTGCTTTCACTACAGAAAAATCAATTTTATTTTTTTCCTGAACAGCAGCTAGCAGTAGTTTATCATGGCTTTTCTCAATGACATTCAAAACTTCGGGACGAATAAGTATTTGCTTATATTTTTTTGCCTTTTCTATAAATTCGAGAAATCCAGGAACCTGGTCATTAGATAAATGAGGAGATTCTCCAAAGTATTCCTTAAGTAATTTTTTAACCCCCGCTGACAATTTATTTGGATAATACCAACTGATTTGATAATCCTTATGAGGATCAAGGAATATTTCAACAAAAGGGTATTGTTTACTTGCTTTTCGAAGGCGTCTTTTGCCAGAATCTATTTGTTCAAATGCAAATAAGAGATGCTTACAAGTACCCAATTTATTGTTCTGATAATCTTTACAACTGCAATAACCTGATTTTTCTTCCCGATCTCGTAAAGTCAAATAATAGGCTTGCCCTTTTTCGTTGTATAGCCTGTGTTCCCCGTAGATATTGTCCGCAAATTCTAATTTATATTCGGCACTAAGGGCTTTTTGCAATCGTTCTGCCAATACTCTTTTGACCATACCCTTCCTGGTATATTTTTTACCAACCACGGCATGCTTTTCACTGGTTCTTTCCAGTTCTTCCAATAATTGATGGGCAGCGCCGACAGCATGACTACACCAGGCATCGGCTTTACAGCTACATTTATCAATGTGCAGCTTTTTATCATCAAAAATTAAACTTAAATCAAAATCATTAAAAGCATCATCTACCGAAAAGTCGAATTTATCTTTCGTTCTCGTAAGTAGTTGTATGTGCCCATTATTATAAAGATTGAATCCTTGTTGAGAGGTCAAAGCGGATACTGAATCGCCAGCCAATAGTTGCTCCAGACGCTCTTTTATCGCAGCTATCATAATTTTAATTTATCGGAAAACCCTGTTATGTAATAACTTTTCTATTAGCAGGAAAAATACAAAAAAGGATAGGAAGTAAGTATTTTTGGGGAGAAGAAAATTGGTAGGTTTTTAAAATTACAGGTTTTTACTTATTCTAACGCACCACAGGCTTTAGTTATTAATCAAAACAAGCTAAAGCCTGCGGTACGGTCCCTTAGTCTTTCTTCGGAGATTGGTTAAGTCTTATTTCCCGCAATGGTTTGAGGGTATATCCCTGCTTACGAAGCAAAGCTACGACGCCATTTTCACCGACTAAATGTCCGGCACCTACTGCAAAGAAAGTAACCATTTCAGGCATCATCCTTTTCATGATCGGGATCCAGTTTTCATTCCGCTTATTGAGCAATATATCGTCCCATTCCCCTAAGCCACCGGATTCTGCAGAAAACATTTTTTCCATTCCGATCAGATCCTGATTTTTATAAAGCTCCACCATTATATCCAACTCATCCATTCCTTCGCCATCCACTTTCATACTTTCCACCAACATCGCGGCTTGATCTTCATAAGGAATACTATCAAAGATGCTCATTTGAAATTCTACGGTTTCCAGCCCGTCCATTTCGAGTTCGAGGTTTTGTGCCATTTCCATAAACTCCATCTCATAGGAGACCATATCACCGTTCTGCATACCCTGGGGATCCATATCACCGGAAGCAAAAGCGCTTAAAAACAATGGTTTAACTTTATCAAACATCCCAGTGATAAAAGGGGGGAATCCAAGTTCTCCAAATTTTTTATGTACAAATTTATAGTCTTCAGGGCTTAGTAGTGTTTCTAGTGTAACTCCTTCTGGCATTGTCAGGTTCTTGAATAGTGACAGCATCATGAAGGGATTACTCATCTCTTCCATATTGATTTCAAAAACCACCTTTTTACTTTTATTAAAGGAAGCCACGGTGGGGTCAGTCAAAAAGAAGTCCTCTTTGCTGATGATGTGAATAGTCCCATAAAGATAAGAGGGCTTTTCAAGGCCATTGCCACTTATCTCCCAAAGTAAAGCGTTTTCATCTTTAGTGGGTGCATAGCTGAGGCTGTCAGGTTTCGTTTCCACAACAGTGGTTTCCACATCGACCTGTGCGAAGGAAAAATTTTCTGTGAAAAGTAAAAAGCAAATAGAAAATAGAAATTTATACATGGTGTTTTTTTTATGGTATTCGGTTTTCGGTACCGAATAGCGGAATTTCCTAATTAATTCAAGTTGCGGATATCTTCGACTTTTATTAGTCATCAGTCCTTATTGTGTAGTACTTCGGCTTCGCTCAGTACAAACCTGATTCTGCTAAAATAATGATCAGCACTTAATTTTTAGCAGGATCAGACTGCCGACTACAATAGTTCGTAACTTAAGTTAATTATTATTATCAAAAGCCTCAATTATGCTGATCAATACATGAATGTCTTCAAAAAATTCACGAACCAGGTCAAAGCTCACATTTGAACTAAATATAAAAGGTTCGAGAATGTCTTTTGGTTCTGTGATACCGATATAAATATCTCGTTTGATAAAAGAAACATAAATCTCCTTCCCGGAAGTCACCCGATAATTGGCTATAGCAGCCTGCATATCTGTGGATAAGAGCTGGGACACATTGGCATTTTTTGTAGCAAAAGTCAGAAACGAATCGTTAAATTTTTTTGTCAAAGAACCTTTTACCTCCAGTCCTCCCCTGCTATTAAAAGACTTTATTGAACGTGAAAGATATTGTTTAAATTTTCTCGGAAGTATTATTATCTCTCCTTTTAAGGGCATATTAAAAGTCGTCCGCAAGAAAACGCCTTTAAAAACATAATTCAATCGGTTTCTGACTTTTGAAAACTCTTTTACCTCCAATTCACACATCTCAAAATCAAGCTCTCCGATCATTCCACTGATATGATCCTCGCCGACATAATGCGGTGCCTCGGTTTTGAATAGTCTACTGGAAATAAAGCGTTCCCGGGAGATAAATTGCTTACTATCGTATTTTAAGGTTCCAAAACTCAGCCCGTCATCAATAAAATCGAGAATCAGGTTTACCACATGCGGCTTAAAAGTCGCCTTGAATCGTTGAATTCTAAAAAGTATGAAGGTAATGTAAAACCCAAAGGGAATCATTAAAAACAAACTAACGACCAGTATATTTAGATAAAACTGTAGAAAAAGGGTAGCAAGTAACAGAAAAACGGCGCTAAAAAGAAGCAATAGCAACCGCTTCCGCTTTCTCTCTAATCTCATCAACTCAGGATGGATCGTATGATTATAGTATATTCGAAAATCCTCCAGCCGTTTCATAGAACGATTTCATAGAATGATTAAGTGGTGAGTTTGAGGATAAAAGTACGAAAAATTGAGACTTAAACGCAAAAAGCCAATGGACAGCATTTCATTTTTTCTGTCCATTGACTTTATTGCTAATTATTTTTGTACTTTATTCAGGCCGTCTTTCCCTTATTTTTTTCGTGTTTTTCGATAAACTTTGACATAACCTCACCAATGATATCTTTGAGGTATAGCTTCTTAACCCTGGCGATCTCTTTTAACCGCTCTAGTTTGGGTTTATCGATTACAAAGGTGACCCGCTTCTTGTTTGGCGAATTTACTTCTATATAGTCCATCCCCCCCGTATTCCTGATGAGCGCATCCAGGCCAGAAAGCCGTTTTCTTGGCTTATTAGCTCTTTTCTTAATTTGTTGTTGCTGATTAGCTTGTTCGGTTTGCTCTTCAAAGGTTTCACTAAGTGCTTGTTCGAAAAGTGTTTCCAGGTCAGAAGTGAAATTTTTGGAAGATCGTTTAGCCGCAACCTGGCCGGAACCGGAACCACGTGATCGCTCACGCTTCACGGGAGATTCCTCTACGTCAATCAAGGGGCTACCTTCCTGAAAAGCTTTCTCAGAAGAATTACCAAATAAACTCTCTAAACCTGATGTAAATTTTTTCTTACTCAAACCCTTCTGGATTTATTATTTAAATGCGGTTTCCTCAATTTATCACCGCTGAGGAAGTAATTTTTTTAGGTATTGCAAACCATCGCAATTATTAAGCCTCAACGTTTACTTCAACTCTTTCTATTATTTCCTTGCAAAGTGCGAGATAATCCTCCGCTCCTTTACTCTTTTTACTGTAAGAAAAGATGTCCATTCGTTGAGCCGGCGCCTCTGCAAGTGTTACATTATCGCGAATCAATGTGTTGAAGACCTTCTCTCCGAAATACTTTCTGATGGTTTCGACTACATCGCGATTCAAGACTTTACGCTGATCATACATAGTAGCAATTACACCGCCAATCTGAAGTTTCTTGTTTAGACGGAAGCGAACTTTATCGATGATCTGTTTGATCTTTGCTAATCCCTGGAGTGCCAGGAACTCTGTTTGCAGCGGAATGTAAACATAATCACTGCAAGTCAGGGCATTCAGGGTCAAAAGACCTAAAGAAGGCGGACAATCAATGATGATATAGTCATAGTCTTCTATGACCGTTTCAAATAATTCCCGAAGGATATACTCACGACCAGCTTCGTTAATCAATTCCATTTCTGCACTCGATAGATCAAGAGAAGAAGTAACTACATCAAAACCTTCTTTATAAGAATAAGGTTCTAGTTCTGCTTCTCCTCTTAGTGCTTCATAGATAGTAACTTTCTGACGTGGGATACCTAAGGAAAGGGTGAGATTGGCTTGAGGATCAAGATCGATTAGAAGCGCTCTTTTTCCTAATTCAACTAATCCAGCGCCAATATTAATAGCGCTTGTAGTCTTACCTACACCACCTTTGTGATTTAACAAAGAGATAATTTTTCCCATATCGTATGCTTAAGTTTTCTTTGATAGTGAATGTAATAATAATTGTTTGGTATTACGGCTATCCTTCGCAAATTTAGTTAATTTAATCATATTTAAAATTTGTTCTTGGATTATTTTTATTTAATATGCGTTTTTAACAATATATTATGCATTTTAAAAATTAACATATGTTAGTATCTGCTCATGCGAAACGGAAAAACTAAACTAAAAGTTTCAACACAAATAGAACTTCGGCTACCTGACCTTTTATTTGCAGATGAATTGTTCAAAATCGTCGATCAGTATAGAATTCATCTGAGACAATGGCTAAGCTGGGTAGATCAAACCCAATCCAAACAACAGATTGATGAGTTTTTAAAAATGTCGCGTATATATAATATAGGTGGTCAGCGACTGACTACTTTTATTTTTAAAAAGGAAAAACTATTGGGTTCTATCGCTTTAGTAAAGATTAACCCGGAGCATAAATATGCAGAGATTGGATACTGGATAAGAGAGGATTTTCAAGGTCAGGGAATTGTGACCCAATCCTGCCAGGCTTTAATTAACTATGCTTTCAGGCACCTGGATTTGAATAGAATTGAGATAAAAACAGCTTCCAAAAATTTTAAAAGCCTTGCGATTCCCTTAAAGCTTGGATTTACACATGAAGCGACGCTCAGAGAGGCATTATTCCTATATGACACTTTTCATGACCTGGAGTTGTTTAGTTTACTAAAAAAAGATTGGGAAAAATTACTTACAGGTAAGTAGCCCATATCGCTGTATAAATAGGAGCCCTTTTAATATTTCTAATTCTTAAATTCCAAATTAATCCTAGCCGCCATTGAGTTGTTTCTTGCTGGCAACATTCTCTTTCTTTTTAATCTCATCATCTACTTTATGGATCACAATCTGTTCTCTTTCATTTTTGACATTCAATACCACAAGGTAGGTTCCCTCTACTTCATCCGCCACATTTATCGTAATTTCATTGATACCAAAAGATAACATTTGCGTAAAGCCCTGTACTATTTCACCTTTTTTTGTTTTTACAATATAATAAATCTCTTCATCAATGGAAGAATCTATAGAAAGAGTAAAAGTGCTATTCGTGACGGTATTGCTCATCGCAAGAATCATATAGTTTTTGGTCAACTTCTTTTGCAACATAATAGTCTGAGAAAAGCTGGCAGTTCCATCATAATCTACCTGCTTCAATCTGTAAAAAGACTTTATATCATTTACGCCGACATCCAAAAAACGATAGCCATTCTCATCAGTGGTATTACCAATTGCTTCAATTTCGCCAATAGCCTGGTAATCAAGACCATCTACAGATTTTTCTACAATAAAAACCTGGCTATTCAACTCACTTGAAGTACTCCAGTTCAATAAGCTGCCAATTTGGTGTTCCTGCCCTTTTAAAGGAACAGAATAACTAACCGCTGCCTGGAGAGAGCCGCCTACTAAGACAGCGAAAACCAGTAGTAATATAATTTGAAATGTCTTTTTCATCGTACTAGTAAGTATTGTTCAAAAAATAAAACCCTTCCCTATTTTCATACGGGACATCCTTTTAAATTCTTCAAATTGAAGAATGTCAGATTTATTTTTTGAACGGTTATAAGTAAATAAGTATTAATAATTTAAATCCAAAACAACTTCCGCTTTATGCATTACAAAAATAACACCGTTTAAACTCATTAAAAAAGCGTTAAACCCGAAAAAGTGACGCAACAAATCGTTAAATAACAGTTAAGGCTATTGTAATAAGCTCCTATTGCCAGCACCTTTGCAGAACTAGCAGTAAAGAAATGATATTTTCAAAAAATTAAACACCTAATATCTACAATGAAAAAATTAAATCTCATATTTCCCATCGCGATTCTTACGCTATTGATAAGTAGCTGTAGTCCTAAATTAACGCCGTTTACAGAGGATTTGCAGCAGGAAAACGGATGGTCAGAAAGCGAACTCAAGCAAATCCAATTTTATGTTTCCAAGGATA
>JBLHJZ010000095.1:0-10692 GCA_047619515.1 Saprospiraceae bacterium
TTCCTGGCTTTCTTCTTCGAAATAATAGTTGATGTATAGGGTTGAGCTATTTTTTCAGTCGTTTTGTTAGTTGAAGTCTCTTCAAAACGCTGCTCTTTCTCCGGTCTTGTATCCGGGTTTAAATTTGGTGCAAAGTCCGGATTTTTTTCAAGATCATTTGAAGGTAAAAACGCATTTTGAATTTCAGCAATATTTTCTTTATTCGCATTATATTTCGAACAGAACCCCCAGAGTAATAAAATTAAAATTGCCGTCCCTATAGTGATATTTCGGAGGTACATTTTAGGCCGTTTGGGAGTAGGCGTTGAATGTTCTAAGCCTTCAGCGATACCTTCCCAAAGATCATCTACATCAATCCCTTGCAGGGACTCCTGCCCTTTAAACCTGTTTTTATATGCTTCTTCTAGTTTATTCATGATTGCACGGCTTAGTTAATTCATATAAATTTTCGTAATCTGAAATGCTCAATATTTCGATCGCCAATTTTAGAAGCAAGCCATATGCGGGCTCTCGACAATCTCTTTCTGGATAAACGCTCATCAATTCCCAATATTGACCCAATTTCTTTATGTGAAAAACCATCGATAGTATAGAGGTTGAAAACATCAAAGTATTGTTTCGGCATAGTTTTAAAAAAGGCGAGTAGATCATCATCGGACAGTTTAATCAAAATCTCCGGCTCTATGATTTGAGTATTTTCATCTTCGGTTAATTCATCTGTCGGCAATTGGTACATCTTTTTATTATACTTCAGGGCACAATTGATGGTGATTTTTACTACCCAGGTTTTAAACTGAGCCCTTTCCGGGTCGTACTGGTTGATATTTGAAAATACACGTATAAAGGTCTCCTGAAGGGTATCTTTTATGTCCGAAGGGTTATTCAGGTATCTTCTGCAAACCGGGTTTAGGTAGGGCAATAAAAGGCTGTAAAGTTGCTTTTGTGCAATCTTTTCATTCCGTTTACAGCCATCGATTATTTTAGTAGTGATTACCATCCCCAAGGTTTATCGTCCTTTTGTGTGGAGTTAAGGAAATAGGAGACATCCCGAATTTTTCAATAATTAGAAGGTTATTAAAGAGTTAACCCTTCTTTTAGCTGTCGAAAAAACGGTATTAGGCACTAGGTTTTCAGTAACCTCCGAATGCCGAATATCGAATGCCGATTTTTCGGTAATCTATAAAGGCCGGATTACCAAATTAAGCAATCATCTTTATAAAATTCGGGATGTCTCATGTTTCTAAAACGTTTTTCACTGTATTCCCAGTTTACCCTTCACACTCGCAATTTGAATTGACCGTTCCTATCTCGGGTGAGTTAGGACTTATGTAGCAATCGTCTCCGATATTGAGTTGCAAATCCGGGCAATCAAAACTATTACCATTTCCACATTCACAGTCTTCCGTTACTATTGAGGTAATAGTAATGACAACCCCATTGGCATCCACATAAGTGTAGACACATACATCGCCAATATTGAGGCCTAGGTCCGGACAGTCGTAACCGGTATTTGGATCGGCACATTCACAGTTTGCGTTGATGATTCCAGTGATACCACTTCCGGTAAGGAAACAAACATCACCAATGTTGGCTTGCTGATCCGGGCAATCATAATTATTATTATCTTCCACACACTCGCAATTTGCATTGACAATACCTGTTTCAGTACTATTCGGATTTAGATAGCATACGTCCCCTATATTAGCAGCCAGATCCGGACAGTCGTAACCGGTGTTTGTATCTACACATTCACAGTTAGCATTGATGATTCCAGCGATACCACTTCCGGTAAGGAAACAAACATCACCGATGTTGGCTTGCTGATCAGGACAATCATATAAAATATCATCTTCTACACATTCACAATTTGCATTGATGATTCCGGTCAAAGTACCTGTGTTGTTTAGGTAACATTCGTCTCCTATATTTGCTTCCTGATTAGGACAGTCATAAATGGGCTCATCTGTTTCTGCGCATTCACAGTTTTCATTGATCGCTGTATTATTGGTGTTTGGATCATCATCATTGCAGGCATCTCCAATATTACCTGCTAAATCAGGACAGTCGTAATCAGGGGGTATCGCCTCACATTCGCAATTGGCGTTAATCACTCCTACTAAATTACCTGCATTGTCAAGAACACAGGGATCACCGATATTAGCACTTATATCTTCGCAATCAAATAATAGGGTCAATTCCGTGTCATCTGCATTTAGGCTATCGCAAGCGCTAAAGGTAAAAAAACTCGCAAAAACTATAATCCCAAGTACTGTTTTAATCTTTTGCATAAAATTTCGTTTTTTAAGAGCCTGTTTAAATTTTGTTTTTATAAGCGAAAAAGCTCAGTAAATGGTTCTGAAGAAGCAATTTTCTCTTTGCATAGCCTTAGTTACGGAAAGAGAAAAATGGGAAATCAGGTTCATTTAATGTGATTTTGCAGCATGAAGGATAAATTTTAAACAGGCTCTAAATATAGTAATAATCTCTTGTCATTTATATATATCCTAGCGTTTCTAATAATGTGACACTTAGGGCTCCCTAAATAATAAAATGCAGAGATTTTTTTCAAAAAACCACTAAATCGTTGAACTCAAGTATAGCGTAAAGTAAGTGCCGACCGATTTTAAAGTAGCTGGCAAAATCAAGTCTCGATGAATTAGAGCGTTTATTCGACCTTTACAGATACCTACACTGATGTTAATGCTTTGGAATTCTGCTTTTAATGAAAGGATAGAGATTTTAAAAGATAATAATCAACACCAGCAGGTAGAAATGTATGTTTTTGGAAAAGAAATCATTTTGGAAACTTAGAACCTGTTTAGATTTTGTTTTTGGTAGCGAAAAAGTGTAGTGTATGGTTCTGAAGAAGGCGAAATCAGGTTCATATAATACGCTTTTGCAGCCCGAAGGATAAAGTTTAAACAGGTTCTTAGGTAAGGAGTAGAAATTTTTCTACCCCTTACGCTAAGTCCCCTCCGCTGCATGTATTTATTTGTTGGGTACAAATGGATTAAGATGTTATGCAGCGTTTTACTCTACTTTATTATTTTCAATGAAGGGCTAGGTTCATTTGTTTGGATATAATTAAGACGAGAGCTTATTCAAAAGGTAACGTTTTTGGCATTTAAATTAAAAATGTGACAGGGATGAAGGGGGTAGAAAGAAGGAAGCATGAGTCATTCCGAGTTTTTCAATAATTAGAAGGTTACTAAAGTGTTAACCCCACTTTTAGCTGCCGGAAAAACGGTATTAGGCTTTAGGTTTTAGGTTTTCGGTGATCTCCGAATGCCGAACACCGAATGCCGATTTTTCTGTTTTATAAAAGACAGATTACCAAATTAAGTAGTCATCTTTATAAAGTTCGGGATAACTTATGTTTCATTCTTCATTATCAAAACCCTTCGGCATGATCATCGCCACGGGGATCAGCCCCACCTTCCAGTTTTCCATCTGGCCGGACAAGAATGGCATCTACACGGCCGATGTTTCCACCTTCCTTAATATGGTGCCCCTTACTGGTCAGGGCAGCCCTGATCTCTTCAGTTATAGCTTCTTTTTCAACCTTGATCTCATCAGGCATCCATTGGTGATGAAACCTTGGTGCAGCCACTGCTTCGCCCATATCCATTCCGAATAGGGAGACATTTAGGATGGTTTGAAAAACGGAGGTGATGATCGTCGAACCTCCGGGTGATCCAACCACGAGGTATAGCTGCCCGTCTTTCTCCACAATGGTAGGTGTCATAGAACTCAACATACGCTTGCCGGGTTCGATAGCATTTGCTTCTGCGCCAAGGAGCCCGTAAAAATTTGGTGTTCCTGGTTTTGAACTGAAATCATCCATTTCATTATTTAAAAGAAAACCTGCACCGGTGACGACAGTCTTTGAACCATACCCACTATTGATAGTAGTAGTAATCGATACGGCATTACCCTGCTGGTCAACTATAGAAAAATGAGTGGTTTGTTCGCTTTCTTGAGGAATTATTATCCCCGCTGCAATAGAATCGCTGGGTGTTGCCTTTTCGGGGTTATAGCTTTTCATCCGGTCGGTCAAATAAGAGGCGGCCATAAGTTCTGAGGCTGGAACCGTATAAAAGTCGTTGTCTCCCAGATGTTTGGCCCGGTCTGCGTAGACTCTTCTTTCTGCTTCTGTTATTAAGTGCACCGTTTCCTCCCCATGAAAACCCCATTCTTCCAAAGGATATGGTTCGACCATTTCCAGTAACTGGGTCAAAGCAATTCCTCCACTTGAGGGTGGGGGCATCGAAATGATTTTTAAGCCTTTAAAGTCTGAGGTTATTGGATCTCTCCAGACTGCATTATAGTCTTTCAAATCCTCTTTGGTCATAATACCTTTACCCGCTTGCATTTCCCTGATGATGAGATCAGCGGTTTCTCCTTCATAAAAACCTGCTTCCCCTTGATCCCTAATCCTTTTCAGGGTATTGGCCAGGTCTGTCTGGACAAGTAAATCTCCTTCTTTCCATGGATTGTCATTTACAAATACGGGCATTGTAGTATTACATTTTCTAAAAGCTTCTTGTTTGCCGTTTAGATTTCCCGCCTGTTTTTTTGTTATTTTAAATCCTTTCTCCGCAAGATCAATACTCGGTTGGATTAGCTTTTTAAAATCCTTAAGGGAGCTGTACTTTTCAAAAATTTTAAACATCCCGTCAACACTTCCCGGTACACCGGCTGCAAGATGGCCGTTGGTACTTAGTCCCTCGACGATATTGCCAAGGCTATCCAGGTACATGTCTCTATGGGCAGCAGCAGGCGCTTTTTCCCGATAATCGAGGGCACTTATATCGCCATCCAGTGTCCGGCTTATCATAAAACCACCTCCGCCGATATTTCCAGCGACGGGATATACAACGGCCAGTGCGAATTGTACTCCGATAGCCGCATCATAGGCATTGCCTCCTTGTTGAAGAATACCTACTCCTACCTTTGTCGCAAGGGGATGAGCACTGACTACCATCGCTTTTTCAGTAATAACGGCTTTTTCGATATCGTATAATGGCTGAGGAGGTCTCTCTTTACAGGAGATTAGAATAAAGAGGAAGGAATAAACTAATAGATAGCGGGCTTTTTTCATGGTAATGAATTAATAAAATTAAATTTATAAAATAAACATATGTTTGGTACGGTGTTTGCCTTGATTGTGATGTATTGTTTATAGAAATAAAGACATTAAAAAATAAAAAATACAAATTTAAAAAATAAAATTCTCCTTAGATCAACTTTTAGAAAAACTACCCGTAAACTATTTTGATTGAAGAGAGTTACCCCCTGCCAGCCGAATTAAGTTAGTATATTTCTATACTGATTTCAGCAACCAGGGATTTTAATAAGACGATAATTTTATCAAGATATATGCATTTTTAGCGGCACTTTTGTAGCTGAAATGTTAAGATTTGGTTATGTATTTTCATGGTTATGTTGTTGTGCCATCTCGAGAAATTCGCGATGGCACTTTTTTTTTATTTAAACTATTCTTAGCCTGGAATCCTTAATTTTTGAATAAATAATGTAACTTGTAACTAAATCTAAGCAGGAAATTTACTTGAATTTTATAAGATATTAGACTTTATGCCAAAAGTTCTTGTATGTCAAGCGGCTACGAACGCTTGTGCTGAGCGAAGTCGAAGTACCGAAAACCTACAAACCGAATAAAGTCTATTATATAAAGGTACTCTTTATTCTTTGGCTGTTTTAGCCCCTGGTTATTTGTTTTAACCAATTGGATTCATTTTTGATCCTATTGGACAATCGTTAAACCATATTGAAATTTCAAATTATGAAAAAGATTTTCCTTTTCGCTTTTATGCTGGTTGCAAATTGGAGCATTGCTCAAATTTATGTCAACCAAAAAAATATTAATGCTGCCAACTACGAGTATATTGAGGTTTGGGGGAAATACAACCGAGCCACAGATAAGTTTTTTGTTATGGTTGATTATGGCCAGAATATAGCGTCTGATGATAAAAATACCCATCTGAAAATGCATAATCGTACTGGTGGGCAATTGCAGTTTAACAGTATTATTGCCATCCTGAATTTTGTATATTTGAATGGTTGGGAGCTGGCAACATTGAAAAGAACAAATGAAATCGAGTCCTTTATTTTAAAAAGAAGAGACCGTTTTACACTTCCTGTTTTAGAGGAAGGTGCATCTCCTGCACCAGATTCAAATTAGGATAGCGTAAAAGTATTGGTAAGAGAAAAAAGGTCAGTTTTAAAAATATTGTTTTTATTTTTAAAAGTGGCCTTTTTTTATTACCTTTAAATCACCACACAATCACATCCGGGCATTTGAAGATTCATGTGTCCCACTATTCCGGTTTAAAAATTAAGCATTAAGCTAAGGTCTTTCGTAAGTAAGCTCGCCTAAAAAGGTCAAGCACTTAAGATTGCCTAAAAGCTATTAAGTTTACATCTTGTTTTATATAAGGAGATAGTTTAAGTGTATTCGTCTGTGTTGCCGATAACTTTGTAAAACATTATGGTTGCTTATCATCACTAAACTAATAGGTTGTATTATATTAAATTTGAAGCAAACTACCATTAATAGGGTAGTTTGTCTTTTTTTCTCGAAGGATTTTAAAAACAACGAAAGGGTAAATATGTTTTTTAACAATAGATTAATTTAACCTATTAATGATTCTGCAATCTAATTTTTGTTGTAACTTTGAATTTAATTAAATAGTAAACATACTTAACACACATTTCTTATTTTTCCGAGAGCTTTATATTTTCTCACCAATCACCAATCACCAATCACCAATCACCAATTTTCCGGGCTAATCCTGGTTTACACCATGTCAATCAATTGATTCACATGGGTTTGTAGTTTTTATTAGACTTTGTCCCAAAAAATTTTGTACGACAGAGCGGCTACGAATGCTTGTGCTGAGTCCTGTCCCGAACAACGTTGAGGGAAAGGCGAAGTGCCGAACGCCGAACAAAGTCTATTGATCAGGCAAATATATTACAACGGCTCATTTAATTCGCGTCACAATCACCTTCAACAAACAGTTCCTCTGCTTGTATTCAGCAGTTTTGGGCTACCATTTTTAATTTTTAATCAAAAAAACTGACAGAAATGAGAATTATTTACTCGTTGATATTAACAACATTATTTTGTTTGGTGCTTAATGCTCAAACAGTCTGGACCGGAAATATCGATTCGGAATGGATGGATGCAGGAAACTGGTCTGCGGGTGTACCTACTACCGGCATGATTGTAACAATACCCGGAACGCCTCAGGGAGGGAATTTTCCGGTGTATAGTGGTTCTCCTGTGATTGATTTTACCATTCAAAACGCTGGAGCTATCACTTTTGATGATTTTGTTTATAATAACGGAACTATTATTAACTTCTCCAACGGAACCCTGGTGAATAGCAATAATTATTTTGTCAATGCAGGATCTGTTGTTTTTGACAATGATGGCACCTTTACGAATACGGGGACTTTTGAAAATTTTGGGGTATTCGATAATGCGGCCTCTGCCATTTTTAATAATGAAACAGGTGCTTCCCTGATCAACCATGGACTATTTAATAATAATGGATTATTGGAGAATAACGGATCTATAATCAATTATGGCAATATCCTCAGTACTAATAATACACAGAATTTTGGAACCATTGAAAACGCCGGTGCCATTGATAATCCTTCCGGAAGCATGGTCAATAATAATTCCGGTGCGACCATTAATAATACTACTAATGATAGTAGGTTTACGCATAATGGTACTTTTCAAAACAACGGGACTATTAATAACAGCGGAGTCCTGACCACTGAGAACTCCGGACAATTAACTAATGATGGCACCATTGTCAATAATAATAACCTTCAAATTTCTGGTACGCTTTTAAATAATGCTACGGTTACTAATAATAATCTTACTATTATTAATGATGCCGGTACACTGGATAATAAAAATAATTTTGGCAATAATGGTACCATCGAAACGGCTATCTGTGGCGTCATTATCCAGGATTCTCCCATAGATATTTCGGCAACTGTTTTACATGATGGAATTATATATGAAATTCAAGGTAATGTCGAGGAGACGATCGTTGAATTTGGAGAAATTTATAATGATCTCAATGAGACTAAACCTCCTGTCGCAGGATGTAAGTCAGGTGCAACGGTACAGCTTGATGAAAATGGAGAAGGGACGCTGGATATACTTCTTGTTGATAAAGGAAGTTATGCCAGCTGCGGTGCAACCGTTGTTTCAAGAACGCTATCACCTAATAACTTTACTATTGATGATCTTGGTGCGCAAAATGTTACCCTCACCATTGAAGATAACCTGGGTGTAATTTCTACTTGTGATGCAGTAGTTTTTGTGGTAGAATATGTCCCGCCAATCGAAGTAGTAGATGATCCGGATATTGAATTTGCCTGTCCTGGAGATACAACTGTTACTCCGGAAGTCGGTGCACTTACAATTGCCGTTTCTTGGGAAGAACCAGCAGATCCAATATCCAATTGTGTCTCAGGGAATGAATGTACGGGAGTCACAATAGTTGAATGGGATTTAGACGCTTGTGTTTCAAACAGTAATGATGGATCTGACCTGGATTACAGTGAATTTACGCCTGCTTATCCTGCCGGAGGAGGGTTTGATGCTGTTGAAGCCTCTATTATTTCCCGGAATAGCGGAGAACATTCATGTACCCCACCGATGGAGGGATCAAACGGATTAGCAATGTACGTTGGTACAAAAAGCGAATGTGAATATATAGATAATGATTCCTATGCCTTAAGTTTTGAAGTGACGCTGACCCCAGAAGAAGAGGGTAATATTGGATTTTTAAAATTTTTCGAAAAAGCACCACTGGAATATAGCGAGATCGATGGAGGCTCAGGGCCGAATAATTATCCTACAAAATATGGTATCAGAGTATTAAAAAATGGAACTGAAATCTTCAAGCAAATTGAGATACCAACTACTCTAGATTGGACAGAAGAAGTTTTTGATTTTAGTAGTGATTCTGCGTTTAGTGTTACGGAGCAAACCACTTTTTCCTTTGAACTCAGAGCATATTGTCGTATTCAAAATGGGGCTCCTGATTCCTATTGGGCTATAGATGATTTTAGCATTGAAGGTTGTAGCCTAGGAAATGCTCCAGATTGTAGTAATATAGAGGAGGATATTTCCGGGTTTATTTTTATGGGAGAATACAACGATAGTAAATATTACTGCTCCAATACAAGTAACTGGACATGGACTGATGCTAAAGCGGAAGCAGAGGCAAATGGAGGAACTCTGGCTATTGTAGAAAATATCGCAGAGAATGATTTTATCCAGGATGGTATCATAGCTGATTATGCATGGATTGGATTATCAGACGAAGAGGAGGAGGGAACTTTTAAATGGGTAAACGGAGATGATTTAACCTTCAGCAATTGGAATGACGGTGAACCCAATAACGGTGGTGGCATCGAAGACTATGTCCGACTATTAAAATCTAATGGAAAATGGACAGACCGAAATCCCCAGTTTGAAGCTGAATTTGTCATGGAAATTTCCTGCTCAAATGCTGCGCCGAGTTGTGAAAACGCTCCGGAAGATATACCCGGATTTACTTTAGTAGGAGAATATAATGATGCTAAATATTATACTTCAAATTCATCGGCTAATTGGGGATATGCAAAGGATGATTGTGAGTCGAATGGCGGCCACCTCGTAGTTATCAATGATGAAGCAGAAAATGATTTTGTACAAGACAACATGATTTCTGGATCAAACTGGATCGGATTGACTACAATCGGCTCGCCAGGTACTTTTAATTGGGTAAACGGCGACCCGCTGAATTACACCAACTGGGCTTCAGGAGAACCCAATGGTGATGGAATAAATCAAGCTGTCCGGATAAAGGAGTCAAATGGAGAATGGACCGATAGAAATGCCGATTCTTATTCTTATAAATACATAATGGAAATCCCCTGCGACAATACACCCCCTCCTAATGACCCTCCGGTGGTACAACAAATCAGCGGTCCTCCAAATGGAGGAGATTTTGGAGTAGGAGTCACGGAAATTGCCTATCAGGTAACGGATGATTGTGGTAATTTGGAGATTTGCATTTTTACAGTGACTGTGGTAGAAAACCCTGCAGAGATTACAGTCGATTGCCCTGCTGATATTACGGTTGATGCAGTGCCTGGTGCAGGAAGTGCCAATGTGAGCTGGATGGAGCCTATTAGTTCTTCCACTTGTTATGATCCAGGAGTTGGAATTAATCGAACTGACCTTGGACCTGATAATGGAGGTGTTTTTCCGGTCGGAGTTACTTTTGTTTCTTATGCAGTTATTGACTCTTGTAATAATTTTGCCCAATGCTTACTGACGATTACCGTAAATGGGCAAGCTGCTGTTTTGACTTTAGAAACCTGCCCCGGTGATATCAATACGGATGTAGATAATTTTAACTGGAATCCACCAACTGCTTCAACTACTTGCTATACCGGTAATGAAACGATCGAACAGGTAGATGGCCCTGCAAATGGTAGCAGTCCTGGTGAAGGTGTTTTTGAAATTGCTTACCTAATCAATGATGATTGCGGAAATTCCGAAGTTTGCGTTTTTTATGTAACTGTTGAATCTTCTTGTCCAGCCATTGGAACAGCTTGTGACGATGGAGACGATTGTACCGTAGGTGATGTCGA
>JBLHJZ010000096.1:0-10678 GCA_047619515.1 Saprospiraceae bacterium
ATGAGTCCACCCAACGCCATAAGCAGTACTTTCCTGATGTCCAAATAGTACTTTATCTTTTGCAAGTGACTTTAGATTTGAGAATAAGTTGAGTGTTTCAGTTGTTGCAAGACTATCAACCAATAAACTATTGACCCTAACCGTTTCGTCCATCCTAGATGATTCGGAATTTTGGCAGCCACAATAAAAAAACAGCATGCCAAGCAACATTACTTTTAATAGTTTAAATGATTTTATCCAATTCATATCAATTAGTTTTTTATTGCCACGAAGCCGCAATGCAGCAGAGCTGCAATTAATAATTGCCGAATACCGTGTGTTCGAAAACTTTGTTTTTTTTGCAAACTTTTACAAGTATGTAGTACGAAGACACTAAGTCTTTCTTTGTGCCTTCGTGTCTTTGTGGCTACTACTTAAGTATTATAAAGAATGTTGAAGCTGGCAATCCTGCCGAATTAAACAAAGCTGCTTCCGAGCCATTTTTCCACGCATAACGCACCGCTATAGGTAATTGCCCATTTGGGTTTTCTAAAATAATTTTATCGCCTTGAATACTTCCTAAAACCTCTTTTGTCGAACCATCCGCAAAAACCAATTCAAATTCTTTTAACCCTAATTTCCCTGCCACCAAAAAGGTTGAACCAATATTAAAATCAAGGATTATTTTATCGCCATTAGATTTCGCAGCGGTACAAACCGGGCCTGAAAAAGCAACAGACTTTTGTTTGTAATCTTTTGCCAATGCCCAACGTGCCAGTCGTTCCCCAACGTCTTTTTTATTGGGTGGATGAATGGTTGCTAAACTACCAATATCGAGTGTTACCACCTGACCTGTTTTAGAAAGGGATAGGGTTTGATTTTGAGCATTTCTTAATTCCCCTAACTCCACATTATCTTTTCCTGAGTAAGTATAAGGAGCGAGTTGGGTAAAATAAAAAGGAAATTCTTTGCCCCATTTATTGCGCCAAGATTGAATCATGGTGGGAAATAGGGTTTTATATTGTTCCGCCCTTGAAACATTATTTTCCCCCTGATACCAAATGGCACCTTTTATGGAATAAGGGACAAGGGGATGAATCATGGCATTATACAAACCTGTTGGTAAATGACTATTGAATTCTAAAGGTGGCATTGGCATTTCTTTAAAAGGTTGGTCGCTTGTAAAAACAGCAATTTTGTTATTACTGAGAATAGCGGTAGGAAGGTATTTCCAATCTCCCGATAAGTCTTGTATTAATTGACCGTCTTTTTCAATTCCAATATGCTGTCCTCCGTACATC
This sequence comes from Saprospiraceae bacterium, assembly GCA_047619515.1. GTDB lineage: Bacteria > Bacteroidota > Bacteroidia > Chitinophagales > Saprospiraceae > JAHDHW01. Next base: position 1,281 of record JBLHJZ010000096.1, read on the forward strand.
CCTCCATTACTTGCTCCGTCAAATAAACGAATGGCAATGTTATTCTTTCCTTTTTTTAGCAAGCCTTTTGGTAAGGGATAATTTCTTTTAATCGTCCAGTTGTTTGTCATGCCCACTTTTATGCCGTTGACAAAAGTAATATCGTTATCGTCCATACCTCCCAATGAAAGATTATATGCCATATTTTTATCCACCTCGGAAAGTTCAAAAGATTTTCTAAACCAAATAACTCCGTCAAAGTTTTTCAAGTCGTCTTCTAACCAAGTAGGTATTTTTATCGAATCCCAATGCGTATCGTCATAATTAAAACTTGAATATGCTGGGTTCATTAATTCCTCATAATTTTTGTAGAATTTGTCTAAGTCAATTTGTTCTAATTGATTCATCCAGACATTATATTCCGATTGGGGATTTATTAATTCATCTATCTTCTCCTGTATATTTTCAAAACCCGAAACACTTTTTAATTCCTCCAAACCAGTCCAACTTTCTGCAGGTGTGCCGCCCCAACTGCTGTGAATTAACCCAATAGGAACATCTAAAGTTTGATGCAATTTTCTTCCAAAATAAAAAGCCGTTGCACTAAAATCGCCTGCCGTTTCAGGCGAACACACTGACCATTTTCCCTCCATCTTTTCTTGCGGTGATAGGTCAACATTCCGCTTTAAGGTAAACATCCTGAGTTTTGGATAATCGGCAGACTGGATGGCTTCTTCGCTTCCCTCAATGGGCTCATTAGGCAAAAAACCTTTTAGTGGCATTTCCATATTCGACTGTCCCGAACAAAGCCAAATTTCACCAATCATAACATCAGAAAGGGTTATTGTTTCTTGCTTATTAGAAATTGATATTTGATAAGGTCCTCCTGCTTTAGGTGTTTTTATTTTGGTTATCCAATTGCCATTTTTATCAGAAATAGCTTTTGCTTTTTTGCCCCAGCTTCCTCTAATAAATATTTTAGAATTAGGTGCTGCTTTACCCCAAATTGCAGCTTTTGTTTTTTGTTGTAAAACGCTGTGGTCGGAGAATAAAGGGGGCAATTTTAAACTCTGATTATTATTGATTCCAGAATCATTTTGAGCCAATACATTATGGCATAAAATAAATCCTAAGAAGAACAAGGTCAATTTTTTATGATGGCACACGGTGTTTTTTTTTTAATTGCAATGGTCTATTTAATCTACTCATCAATAATCATTGGTTTGGTTTTAATTTCGGCAGCCATTTCAGATACACATCCAAGTCTACATGAGGCTGATAAGCAAAATAATGGTTCGTATATTTTTTACTGCCTATAGTCCATTCAATCAGCCATAATTTTGGCTGATTCGTTTTTGGTAAAAAACCTTCCTTTGTTTTTCCATTTTTGCCAAGCCGAAAGTTTTTATTAAAAAACACTTTTTTGGTGTCGGCATCTTTAATGGAAAAATGACCTTCCACTTCTTTTAAGGTATCATTGACGATTACCACAGGATGCCCATTTTCGTTGGCATCTCCAATCATCACGCACACATCCGTCTGCACTCTTTTGATATAATGGTAAGCGAGCTTTTTACTATAATAATAATCCACGATAGCATCAGAAATGACAGGCCAGCCGTCCCGTAAATTCCACCAAAGAATCCCATTCCGTTCGCCTTTATTCATGCGCCAGAATTCAATAAAATATTTTTTGGCTTCTGCCTGAATGATTTGCGAAGCAGCAATAAATTGGTCAAGGTCGGGGGGGACTTTTGTAAAAACACATTTGATTTGGTTGGTCATTAAATCGTTGCGCTTGATGGTTTCAGTAGCGTAAGGGTGGGAACGGACAGCTTTGGTTTGCCATTGATCATTCCATTTTAGTTCCTTTTTATTCGTCCACGGATAAACGAATTTTTTGTCAAACATTTTTTCCAAACTCTCCCGATTGGGGCAACCATGATAGCCGATTTCGCTGACGAATTTGGCGATATTTTCTGTGTAATAAGAGGCTTTATAATAACCTCTCGGTCCCCAAAGATGTTGTTCGGGTGCATAGTCTTGATTAATCCTATTTCCAGCCAACCGAAATGCTTCGGAACTGATATAAGGGGAACTCGGCAAGTAAGGCGTTTTCGGGTCGAGACGGCGCACCATTGCAGGTAATAATTGCCGACTGATAATATCCGTATTCGGGTCAATATGCGGCTGGTCATTCTCCCATTCCAGCGATACATCATTTTCATTATTGCCTGCCCATAAGACAAGACTCGGATGATGCCGAATCCGGCTGATTGCTTTTGCCGCTTCTTCTTCTATTTTTTTCAAAAAGCCTTCCTCTTGCGGATACATGGTACAGCCCATCATAAAGTCATGCCAAACCATAATGCCGTGCTTGTCGCATAAATCATAAAATTCATCTTGCTCATAGACATTTCCGCCCCACATCCGAATCATATTGCAATTCAAATCTACGAGCATATCCACGCAAGGTTTGATATGCATTTTGTCCCGACTGTGCAGCGCATCAAGGGCTACCCAATTTGTGCCTTTGACAAATATTTTTTCGCCGTTTATTTTAAATACAAATTCACCTGGTTGTTCTTTGGTGTTGGCATCTGTATTGATTAATTCGGCCGTACGAATTCCGATTTTCTGTTTGTTTTCGGCAATAATATTTCCATCGGCATCAAGTACTTGTAAAACTGCATCGTATAAATTGGAATTGCCATAACCTCGTGGCCACCAAAAATCAATATTATTTAAATCATTGATTCTATTTCTGAAAACCGTTGAATAAATATTAAAAGATTGGTCAAAAACGGTTTTGTTTTTATTGTTAATTTTTATTGTTAAAATTAAATCATCCACATTTAATCGCGCCGTCGCAAATTCCCAATCCACATAAAGGGATGCTGTTCGGTTATCAACATCAACAGATTTTGTAACCCAATAAACCGCTTTAAAATGAGTGGGCGGAATAATTTCCAATTTTACGTCTTTCCATATACCTGCACTTACCAAGCGTGGCAAAATATCCCAACCGTAAGCATGAGCCGCTTTGCGAATGTTGACGGACTCTCCGCCGAGGGCGTCATACCGAACACCCCAAAATTCTCGTTGATATTTTCGCCCTTCTAAAATTGGGGAATGAATACAGACAAATAATTCATTTTCTTTTTTTAACAAATGACTTACATCAAATTGATGTTCGACAAACATGTTTTCCGTCCTTCCAATTCTTTCATTGTTAAGCCATATATCAGCAATACAATCTATTCCGTCAAAGCATAAATTCACTTTATGCCCATCTGGGACTTTGGGTTGCTTAAATTTTAGATGATACCACCATTGATAGGTTTCATATTCTCTTAGTTTGTAAACATTATTTCCGATTTCTGGATTTTCAATAATCCCAGCTTCATGCAGGTCTATTTCTACGTTTCCCGGTACATGAGCGGGTGTTTTTTGAAAATGGCTTTTCAATAATTCATCGGGAGTAGCTGGAGCATTTTCGTCCTGCTGGCCAAAGTATAAGGTCCAATTTCCTTTGCATAATGAAATCATTATTCTTTAATTAATTGTTTTAATTTTTTCGCTACGAGGCATGTTCCCCGAACGGTATGATAAAGCACCTTCCAACTCGTCCCCATATAATCCCAAATTATAGTTCCATCCTCATCCAGCAAGGCGTACCATTCGCCCTGTTCCCAATTAATCATTTTATCAAAAACAAAATCATGGACATTTTTAAAGGCATCAAAATATTTTTCATCTCCTGTCAATTGATAGGCATCTAAAAAGCCGACCATAGCTTCGGCTTGTTGCCAAAATTCTTTAGTAGGTTCGGTAACTGCGCCTTTATTTTTTCCTTCCACATAGATGCCACCAAATTTCCAATCCACTCCATTTGAATAGGTATGCTCAAAAATTGGTAAGACTCTGTTTAAATGATTTTTGCGAGGAATGCCTAATACGTCTAATGCATGCAAATATAGCCAAGCCAATTCAATATTATGACCATAAGAAGTGATGTCTGTTCCTTTGCCTTTCTCATCAAAGCGGTCACGACCCCAAACGGTGTCCAATTCAACATTGGGAATAGGTGTCCAGTCTTGAGTGAACATAGACATACCAGTACCTGTATCAGGGGCAACCATTTTATCAAAAATCAATTCAATGATTTCCAACAAGGCTTTTTTATGTGCCTCTTCGCCCGTCAACTCATATAAGGTGGTAAAGGCTTCCATCAAGTGCATGTGAACATCTAGCGACTTGTGAACTGGAAAACCTTTATGGGATTTTTTTAGGTTGAATTGTCTATCAAAATGTTCAAAAAAGCCACCGTGTTTTTTATCGGCTATTCTTTCCTGCAAAAAATCAAACATTCGGACCGCCTCTTTTTTTATGGCTTCCTCACCAGTCAGCAAGGCATATTCCGCCAAGCCATAAATTAAAAACGAATGACCATAAATGATTTTGTTATCATCTTTTACCTGTCCATCTTCTTCCACTATCCAATAATAACCATCGTTTTTTTTGTCGTGATAATATTTAAATAAATAATCTAAGCCCTGTTTGACTGCTTCTTTTCCATTAGGCCAGTTAAAACCTAATCGCATGGTATGGGAAATGGTAAAGATGCAGCGACATTGGGCGAGAAAAGACTTTTCGGTTACTTCCGTTCGGTTACCATTTCTATCATAATTGGTTTGAAAACCTCCATATTTGGATTCAACAGCTTTAGCTGACCAAAAGGGGATTAAATTTTCGTTGAGGTATTTTTCGGTTTTTTCTAAGTATGTTTCCAATAGTTGTTGAATAGCCTCATTCATTGGTTTTTGTAATTTTTGATGGTGTATTTATTATTGATTATCACAAGGCACGACTTTGTTTATTAACAAAAAAATTTAACTCTAACATTTTACAAAGTGCATGGTATACCGGCAAGTGCAGCTCCTGAATATCCGCTGTTTCCATCCTGTCCACGCATATTGCCACATCACAAATTTCTTTTAGCTGCCCTCCCTTTTTTCCAGTCAATCCAATTGTTTTTACTCCAATGGCTTTAGCGGCAATCATTGCATTAATAACATTTTCCGAATTACCAGAAGTGGAAATGCCTAATAAGATATCTCCTTTATCTCCATACCCAATGACTTGTTGAGCAAAAATCAAATGGGGGTCAACATCATTGGAAAACGCGGTATTTAAAGCGTTGTGGCCTGTTAGGGAAATAGAGCGTAATGCAGGCTGTAATTTTTCAGCCAAATATTCTCCTTTTTCGAGTGAAGCGGCTATAAGTTTATTTTTCATATCGACGGGAAGAGTTCTTTTATAAAAAAAACTTTTCATCAATTCCCCAACAATATGGTCAGAGTCTGAAGCGCTTCCACCATTGCCGCATAGGAGTAATTTATTTTTATTTTTAAAACAGTCACACAATAAATCGAATGCATATTTGATATCTTTCTTTGAGGAAGACAGCAAAGGGTAACGTTCTATTGTATCATTAAGAATTTGTGCTGGATTTTTTTGATACATAATTATTTAATTCGGATTGTTGTGAAAGGACACCATTTATGGCGACGCTTAAACTTGCATAATCACCTACTTTATCGCCAAGTGCAGCAGGTACAATTTCACAAACAGCAGCAGCAAGTTTTAGTGCTTCTTTTTCAATAACCGGGCTGTAGGCTGCTTCGAATAATTGGGGGTTGCGGGCAAAAACACTTCCAATCACGATTCGTTCCGGGTTGATGATGTCGATTAAAATGGATAGGCCTATGCCCAAATATTTTCCAGATTTTTTAAAAATCTTGATAGCAGTTTTATCTCCATTTATTGCTGCCTCCGCCAGTTTTTCCGTGGTTAATTTTTTGAGTTCATTTTCATTTTCAATAAAGGGTATTTTTTTTCCTTTATTTATTTTTTTCCTTATTTTTTTTTTAGCAAGCCTCGCTATTCCTGCACCGCTACAAAAACCTTCAAATGAACCTTTTTTATCGTAGCCCAATGGCCCGTCCTCCGCCAGACGAATGTGTCCAACTTCACCAGCAAGGTCATTCGTTCCAGAATATAATCGACCATCCAAAATTAGCCCTGCACCTAAGCCAGTTCCAAATGTCAGAAAAATCATATTATTTGTTCCTTTCCCAGCACCAAAGCGCCACTCAGCGAGCGCACAAGCATTGGCATCGTTTTGCAAAAAAACAGGTACGTCAAAATTGTCTTCCATTATCTTGGTGATGGGTATCTTGTCCCATCCCGGCAAATTTGGAGGGGACATAATCAGGCCCTTTTTGCTATCGAGTGGCCCTCCACAGGTGATGCCGATTGCCATTAAATTATAATCGTTTAATTTTTCCTTTAAACGCTTTGCCTTCTCCAATATGTTAATAATAGTATTTTCTACCCCTTTATCCGTTTCGGTTGCAAATTGAACCCGCTCCAATATTTCCATGTTTTCCATGCCTGCCAGTACCGCACATTTAGTTCCACCAATATCAATTCCGAGGTAATATTTTTTTTTGGTTTTGTCTAACTCCATTAAAAACTTTGTTTTTCTTCCATTAAAAATACTGCGAAGCATTAAAGAAATGCTCCGCAGTATTTTTTAACATAATTACTAAATTTGTGGTTATCTCAAAATCTAATTTCCCAACAAGCTCTTATTATTTAACCACCAACATCTTACCTGTTGCCTTAATGTTATCCGCTTCCAAAGTATAGAAATAAATACCAGAAGCAACAGATGAAGCATCCCATGTGACATTATAATTTCCTGCATTTTGCACACCCTCCATAACAGTGGCTACCTGAACACCAAAGGCATTATGGATAGTCAAAGTCACGTGTGCTTTTTTATGCATGGAGAAAGTAATATCAGTGGATTGGGTAAATGGGTTCGGCTGGTTTTGTGCCAGTTCGAAGACATCGTTGTATGGAGCGGTGACCGAATTCGGAATACCGGCGTAGCCATTTAAAATGGAAGTCAAAGATGCATCAGGGTCAAAATTATCAATTTCATTTGTCCAGTGCAGGGCACCAATGGTATGGCCATCAAGGGTTGAGGCAAAACTGGAATTTATTGATAAATCTTCGATTAAGTCGTAGAAATTAACAATGCCGTCGCCGTCTTCCGTTTCAACACCGGGTATGGTGGAATGGTCATTATCCCCAAAGTAATAATCATTTAAATCATATGTCATTCCTTGAGCCTCTGGTACTCCATAAAGTATCCTATTCCAAATCGCCAGTTGATCGGCAGCATTCGCGGTAAGCGCTTCTTGACCCAATCCGGGATCTGTATCCATAGTGGTATGTTCCTCTATTATGTTTGGCCAATCGGCATATAAGGCTTGTGCTCTTGAGTTCATCCAAGGCGTCGGCACTGCTACTTCCCAAGGGCCGTCGCCGAACCAATTCAGGTATGAGACAGGTGCATCGTATAAAGTGTTATACGTACCAGTATAGTAAGGACTCAATGTCGGTTCGTTGTAATATATATTATTGGAAGCGTAAACCTTGTAATTGGCAATGTCATTGTAAGGTGGCAACAATGCGGTCGAATCTTGATTCAATGCACCCTCGGGCAGTGCAATAGATGTGTTTATAGTATCCAGTCCCATTATGCAAGTTGCGATTTTGTCAGGTTCAACTGAAGCAACTGTGAAGTCTTCCCCTTTGATTTGACTATTGATGTAAAGATTGTTTGTAAAATATGCCTCCAAATAGTAATTGTTAACCATTATATAACCATGGTTATTGATGAAAGAATTGTGGTTAATGAGGGCATATGAACAAAGGGCTTCTTGCTGTAACAAAGCCATCCCACTACCTGTTACGGTATTGTTTTCAAAAATTAACGTATCAATAGGTACTTTGGCCTCGAAAACCCGGCTAGCCCACCATTGATCGTCCCAGAAAAGATCGCGAAAATAATTATTTCGCATTTCAATAACTAGACCTTGGGTTACAGCATTTGCAAAAAACCATTGGTGTTGGGCAAATTCCAATAAGCAATTTTCTACGGTTATTTTTCTATCCTGTCCATTTATGTTCCATCTTGCGAAAAGCCCCCCGCCTATATCATTTCTTCCTTGAAGATGGACATTTTTGAGGGACAGACTTCCGTTGATGATATTCTCACCTGGATCAATATCATTGGTGGCTATTGGTATAAAAACGGGTTTTTTACCACCCGTTGCTCCTTCTATAAAAATGGTGCCATTGGGGTTGGAAACATTAATAGCAGATAATTGAAAATGAATTCCTTCCATGAGTCTGTAAATACGGTTAGGATTCAACCGATCGCCATTCCCATCAACGTCATTGTTGATAGTGGTCTCCAGAAGGCCTGCATTGGCAGCTCCTGGCGCTATTTCGATAACATCCTGAGCTGTGGTAAGACCACACAATGCCATCGCTAAAAATAAGGTAAAAAAGTTCTTCATAATTGATTCAATTTTGTGAAAAAAATATAGTTAAGTAAGGCTTTCAAGCCTGTTTTTTTATTGCAGTTAATCCAGTCTTGTTGTTTAATTAAGTAATTGGAATTCATCCAATATTATTAAATCATCGTTCCTTAGAAGTCTTTTTTTATCTAAATCTTATCCCGATTTGTCCTCGTAATCCATATTGTTCACTATTCGTCGGCAGGGTAGTATGCCCTCCAAATCGGATGAAATAATCGTCTATATGTTGACTTACGTTTGTTAAATTTGCGAAAACTGATATGTTCTTCGTTATCTTTTGTTTAAGACTGACATCCATCCAGACAAAAGTGTCGTAGAAAGAATTGCTCAGGGACAATCTTGAATCTTGGTTTTGAAGTGTATTGCCTTGATACCTGAATGAAAAACGGGAACTAAACCCTTTATAATCCCAACCGAGAATTAGATTTAAAATAGCATTAGGCTGATTGACAAGACGACCCTCTGTTGTATTGTATTCATATCCTATAATATCTCTCGGGAAAAAACCAGAGGAATCTATTCCAATGACGACATCTTCAAAATAAGGATACCTGGTCTTAGAGCGGAGCATTGTTACATTCGCATCGAATACCAATCCACTCAATAATCCAGGCAAATACCAAAAGTTGGTTTGCCAAGATAATTCGAGGCCGCTGTAAGTTGCTGATTCGAAATTGTTGAAGGGAATATTTGTTTTATGTACATCGTCCAGTCTGTCCATAGGATAGAAATTCTCGGCAGGCAGTACATCAAGCAAGCCCTCTGGAGCCTTGGCAGCAACAATTCGATCGCGTCGATGTGGGAAATAATTATTTAAAGTAAAAATGAATCCGTCCACTTTTTTATAAAATAAATTCAAGCTCAACAGACCTATTTTATTACTGTGAACTGAAAAACCCAAATCGTAATTCCAGGCGATGGATGGCTTAAGGAATGGATTACCCGAAGTAAAAGGTTCGG
>JBLHJZ010000097.1:0-10640 GCA_047619515.1 Saprospiraceae bacterium
AATTGCTGCCGTCGCGCCATTTGGTAACCTTTATAAGTACACCACCACCAGAGCGGTGTCAGGATAAGGAAACTCATTTTTACCATCCATCCGCCATTCGCATAAAAAGCCATGACCATTCCGCTTGGTGCGCTGATGAAGAGTAGTAGTACGATATAGATTTTTCCAATCCACCGGTGTAAGACAGTATGATTTTTTAAAACATAACCTGAAAACAAAAAGGCACCACTAAATAAAACAAAAAGACTACTGAATATATGGCTGTAAAAGGCTAAACGATAGTGATCGAGATGCACGAAGTATTGTTTGGTCAATAAAAAATCGACATCCCATTCCCAGGAAGTATAGGGCAATACGATCTCTAGCATTTTAAAAGAAAAAAAGGAGATAAAAGCTATCCAGAGGAGGGAATTGATCGTTTTATTATGGACTGGGAATGTTTTCATTTTTCATTTTCATTTTAGGTTTGCTAAACCTCCACAAGGGAATGCCCTAGAGGTTTAGTAAACCTTAAAAGTGGCTATCTATTCCAAAGAAACTTTTGAATCGACTGGATACTCTTTCGCTGCTTCAATGAGACCATTGTCCTTGATTTGGAAAACTTCAGTATTGGTTAATTTATAATCCACAATTTCATTGTCATGAATGCCTACTTCTTGTATATTCTTTTTCCAAATGTTTTCGTAACGATTTTTCCAGATGAATCCATCTTTGGTAAACTTAAAAGTTTGCGTCTCAATTGAATTGGCACTAGCCAGATTAAATACAGGAGAAATGCTCCTATCTTTTTCCTTTTGTTTTGGCAGCTTGTTTCCTTTTAAATCAAATAAAGCAAGATTGAAACTTCTGTCAGAGATACGTCTAAAAGGCTGGTAAGTCATATAGATCACCGCAATCGTTTGTTCATTTGGATAAAACCTGACAATAGGGATTATTTCAGGAGGCCCCATTCTTGAAAACATACTTGACTCTAATGCAGGAATATATTTCATAAAAGTCATTTTTGATAATTGATCTTTTGACTTTTTAGTTTTTGCAATCTTTTTAGTTATTTTTAAAGATTCATATTTTTGAAGGTCGTTCAATCCTATTGCAAAAGAATTATCTACTTTTTCAAAGTGACTTAGGAACTCTGCGAAACTCCAATCTTCAACCTGCGGTTTTGCAAGCGTTTCGAGATTTGGATTTACAAATCCCGGTGAGATAATTAGAATAGGAATAATGAGGCCTATGGATAACAAATTTTTGAGTTTCATTTTTTTTATTTTTAATGAATGTTTATTTTGACACAAATTTCCGCGAATCACACGAATTTCTAAACGGTCTCTTTACTCTTTAATCTCAAATCCTTTTTCTTTTGCCTGTTTTTTGATAGAATTTATCATAGAATTTTGCAAACTGATTTCTGCATCATCTTTACTTTGTTCCGTTTTATAGACTCTTCGTTTTTTGTCGAGCGTCTGTATTTCCTGCTGGATGTTTTCTCTTTGGGCTGAAATTTGTAAAATTTTAGCTTCAAGATCTTCAATCGATAATGCTTGTAATGTATCAGGAAGTATAGCCGTGTTGGACAAAATACTTTTATCTTTTTTATAGGCATCCGCCAGATCCCAATCAGTAGCTTTATATTTTTTTGAACTTTTGAAAACGGCGCGATCTGCCGCATTTGTACTGCTATAAACTCTTGCATTTTGATCCTGAGAAATCTGGTTCAGTTGTTTTACTTTTCCTGCCGCTCCGATTGGAATATAGGTTTTGTTGAGTTCAAAATTCAATCGATTGATTTGATCATCATAAGGTGTTTTGACATACACTGTTTCTGCATTATGGTTGATGTTTAAGTACTCTCCGCCACCTGCTATGGCACCTGCTTGCCAATATTCCAGGATTCCTTGTCCGTATTCTCCACAATAAATTGTATTCACAGTAACTCCTTTTTCTTTTGCTTTTTTACAGGCGCTGGTATAACTGATCATGCCCTGCGTAAACTCTTCGTTTCCTGCGATGTAAATTATTCTTAGGCCATCCTTATTGCTCCATTCTAATTCTTCCAGTGAAGTCTGGATGACAGTACCGCAATATTCATCACCACCATCGGTATTCAATGAAAAAAGTTTTTCGGAAATTTGATCCATGTCTGTAGTGAAAGCACTTAGCTGGTTGATTTGGTTACTATTACCTGCTTTAGTTGGATTACCGTATTCATATAATGCAATTTCCAGTGTAGTTTCTTCCTTATCTTTTTCAGTACGTGCCAATTCGTTTAGGATATTCCAGAGTTGAGATTTTGTCTGTTCGATAAGACCACTCATAGAACCACTGGTGTCTAAAAGTAGTGCGACCTGGATCTTGTTTTCATCATCACCTGGCTTCTTATCTTCTTTCTCCGTAGTATCCTGATTAAACAATGAGAAGTAAGAATAGCCAATTTTATTGGAAGCATAACTCAGGCAAAAGTATAGCCCTGCAGCGAGAACAACGAGTAAGAATTTACGTACGATCATGATTGGAAATATTTTGGATTGGTTTAATGAACTAGCTGATTTCTTTATCTTTCGCAATTTCCGGTGAAAAAACGGTAAATAAAATACAAACTTGGTAAAGAGGTCGGGTGACTTGGCGAAGGGGAGGGGAGACTTGGTAAAAGGAGCTATTTTGTAGTTTTTTATAAAAAACAATAAATAAAAGTATTGTAACTTTAGCCTTATATGAATTTACGTCAATATATATTATGTTTTATCTTGCTTGTTTTTTCTGGTGCTGTCTATGGCCAGAAAGAGAAAACAAAGGCAGATAAAAGCAAAAGGCAAACAAGCCAGATCTTATTGGAACAAGCCCGCGCCATTAAAGAAAAGTCTCCAGCCAAGGCTATTTCATTGGTTGAGCAGGCAATTACGAAATCCCGAAATCAAAAAAAAGGCGGGGTAGAAGGAGAGGCTTATATTTTATTGGGCAGTATTTATGAGCAAATCGATCAAAATGAATTGGCTTTACAGCGTTATCAGCAGGCGCTTGCTTTCCTGGATAAAAAAAGAGAAATAGAGCAGAGAGCTACGCTTTTTGAAAGGATAGGGCAGTTATACTTATTGCAAGGAGATGATGGAAAAGCCGAAACCAATTTTACCTTATGCCTTGATTTTAGTAGGAATAAAATCTTGTCCTTGAAATGTGAAGAAGGGCTGGCTGATGTCCGATTGTTGCAAAAAGATACCAGATTATTGGATTCACAACTGGATTCTTTAGGCCAAAAATATCAGTTGGATAGTATGGATGTAGCCAGGGTTGAAGCCCGGAGGTCGCAAAATTATATACAACAAAACGAATATTCAAAAGCTTCGGAATCGTATACCGACGCCATTAACTCTCTACCCCAAAGTCAACAAGTCAAGCAGGAAGATTTTGCTCAAATACAGAAAGCGCAAAATGAACTTTTGCAAAATAACGATTTGAGTAATGCAGAAAAAATTGACATAAGAAGCAATATAGCGAGTAATTCTAAACTTAATTTTTCCAATGATGTACAGGTCCTGGAAAATTTAAAAATCGCTGACTTATATGAATCGGACAGAAAATTTGCAGATGCAGAAAAGTATATTAATTTCTCAAAAAAACTAATCAACCCAACAACAGATGCGGCAGTTGCTGCCGAGGTTTTTAAAAAATCCTCCCAATTTAATCAGCGACAGGGAAAGGTAGACGCAGCCCTTGATGACCTGGAGTTATATATTTCCTCAAAAGAGCAAGCGATTCAAGAATTGGAAAATGACCTGAAAGAGCAAGTGGATATTGTAAAAGGCCAGCAACAAATAGATTTGCTACAGCGTGATTATGATCTGGAGGAAAAAGACAAAGAGTTATTGCAATCCCAGTTGCAAACACAAAAAATTATCATCGGATTATTATCTTTGGTGTTATTGGCTTCACTCGTGTTTTTTTATTTTTTATATAAAAATGTAAAAGCCAAGCGAAAAGCAAACCAAAGCTTATTGCTCAAATCGCTTCGAACTCAAATGAATCCCCATTTTATTTTTAATGCACTAAATTCAGTGAATAATTTTATTGCTAAAAATGATGAAAAAGCGGCGAATAAATTTCTCTCCTCCTTTTCAAAACTCATGCGGAAAGTGCTGGATTATTCCCAAAAGGATTTTATAACTTTCGAAGAAGAGATCGAACTCAATGAATTGTACCTAAAGTTGGAGCATTTTCGCTTTAGAGATAAATTCGATTACACTTTTCGCAATGATGCCGAGCAGGATGGTTATAACCTGGAAGTGCCACCGATGTTGATTCAGCCCTTTATTGAGAATGCAGTATGGCACGGATTGCGATACAAATCAGCAAAAGGAAAGCTAGATGTTACCGTAACTAAAGATGCAGGGAAATTAATCATAAGGGTCAAAGACAACGGGATCGGTCGTGAAAAATCCAGGGAATTGAAAACTAAAAATCAAATGAAATACAAAAGTACCGGCCTGGAGAATGTTTCTAAACGTATCGCTTTGATCAATGAAATTTATAATAAAAATTACGAAATTAATGTTTCTGATTTGGATGATAATGCCGAGGATAAAGGGACTGTTGTCGAGATTAAGATTCCGGTGGAGTGATTTAATTGACAAATATCGATTACGAAAAAACTTAAAACTTGCACACTCTTTCAAGTTTAGCCGAAAGGCGTAACCTGAAAGTACAGGATATTGCAAGTTTGTAACTTGCAACCTTCAGTATCCCACAACTTGAATTAACTAATCCACCAATGACACCAATAACCGCCATAATCGTCGATGATGAACAAGATAGCCGGGAGACCTTGCGGAATTACCTGGCTAAATATTGCCCCAATGTCAAGTTGCTTGTAGAGTCTGCCAATATCATCGAAGCTAGGTCAGCGATATTAAAGCATCAGCCTCAATTGGTTTTCCTGGATATAGAAATGCCACATGGGAATGCTTTTGATTTGTTGGAGCAATGGGGAGAAATAGATTTTGAGATTATATTCATTACGGCCTTTAGTCAGTATGCGATTCAGGCGTTTAACCTGAGTGCTGCACATTATTTGCTCAAACCGGTAGATATTGAGGAATTGGAAAAAGCGGTCGCTACTGTCGAAGAATTATTATCTCAAAAAGAAAAGGTGAGCCATGCCCGAATCCTTTTAGACAATATGGCGGCTATCCATGCGCAAAACAGAAAGTTGGTACTGCCGATGATGGAGGGTTTTGAAGTGGTAAAGATGTCGGAAATTTTATATTGCGAGGCAGAGGATAATTTTACCTGTTTTTATTTTGAAAATGGCCAAAAGAAGCTGATTTGCCGCAATTTAAAGTTTTATGAAAATGCCTTGGACTCCTTTGGCTTCTATCGTGTACACCGCTCCCATATCGTCAACCTGGATTTTGTCAAACGCTATATCAAAGGAAAAGGAGGTTCCGTAGTTTTAGAAAATGGAAAAGAAATCCTGGTATCTAATAATAAAAAGGAAGGCTTGATTCAGCGGATTAAAGAAGGCTAAAAGATTTAAAATTTTGGATTAAGGATTTAGAATTTGCCCAATTGAAATACAACACTCGAGCATTCCTAAATCCTTAACCCTAATTCCAAATTATCACTTCCTCGGTCTGCGACCACCGCCGCCGCCACGATTACCGCCACCGCCACCTTTGTCATCCCGGAAATTTCGTCGGCCTCCACCGTCGCTAGATCGTGTTCTTGACTTTTCCGGAGATACTTCCACCAACAGTGATACGCCTTCGAATATTTGTCCTCTCAAAGCAGTCATCAATGAAGGCGCTACTTTTTCATCAATTTCAAAAAAGGCACATTTATTAGTGACTTCTATTTTACCGATTTCTGCACTCCCGGAATCTAAAGCATGGTTGATTATACCGATCAGCCGTTTAGGATTCAGTTCATTGGAAGCACCAACGTTGATGTACAATCTGGTAAATGGTGTTTTTCTTCTGTCTTCCCAGGTTTTTTTCTCCCTTCCGCTGTCTCTGCTATCCCGGCTATCTCTTGTGTCTCGTCTGTCACGATCCCTGCTATCTCGTCGATCTCTTACCGGGCGATCTGGAATATTGATATCCCTGGCGTTTTTATAATAATCCAAAAACCGGTTAAACTCAGCGGAAACAAAATGCTTGATCAAATCCTCTCTACTTAAGGACTCTAATTTCTCGTAGATCACCGGCATAAAAGGGTCGATCAGTGTATCATCGACATCAATATTTTCAACTTTATCAATGAGCGTGAACAATTGTTTTTTACAAATGTCCTTTCCACTGGGGATCAACTCTTTGGTGAATTTGATGCCTGACCTACGCTCTATTTCTCTGATTGAGCCAGTCTCTCTGGTATGAATAATGGCTATAGAAATACCACTTTTTCCGGCTCTACCTGTTCTTCCGCTCCGGTGGACATAGCTTTCTGCATTATCTGGCAAGTTGATATTAATCACATGAGTCATGTCTTTGACATCCAGGCCTCGGGCAGCAACATCAGTAGCTACTAATATTTGAATCTGACGGGATCGGAACCTTTCCATCACCTCGTCTCTTTGCGCTTGAGATAAATCACCATACAAAGCATCGGCATTATAACCATCATGCATCAGCTTATTGGAAATCTCTCTGGTTTCCCGTCGTGTCCGACAAAATACAATCCCATAAATATCAGGATTAATATCAGCTACCCGTTTGAGTACTTCATATCGATCCCTGGATTGTGCCATATAGTAAATATGATCCACATTTTGTGCCCCCTCATTCAAATTGGCAACAGATAGCTGCAGTGGATCATTCATGTACTTTTTAGTCACATTGATGATGTCCCGGGACATGGTAGCAGAAAACAATAGCGTTTGTTTTTCTTCCGGTGTTGATTCCAATATCGCATCAAGCTCTTCTTTGAATCCCATGGTGAGCATCTCATCTGCTTCATCAAGAATAAGCCGTTTTACATTGCTGAGAATTAATCTTTTTCGTTTGATGAGGTCTCTGGTTCTACCCGGAGTACCCACAACAATCTGAGCGCCTCTCTTCAACTGACTGATTTGATCCTGAATACTTGAACCACCATATACCGCCACTACATTCACCCTTTTCATGTATTTTGAATAGGTACTCAGGTCTTTTACTATTTGTAAACATAACTCCCTTGTAGGGCAAAGAACAAGGGTCTGTGTACTGCTATCTTCAGGATCGGTCATATGCAATGCAGGAAGACCAAACGCGGCGGTTTTTCCTGTTCCGGTCTGGGCCAAAGCAATCAAATCTCTTTCTGAAGCTAATAAATGGGGGATCGTTTTTGCCTGAATAGGCGTTGGTGTTTCAAAACCAAGTTCGGTAACCGCTTTGACTAATTCGTCATTCAGCCCGGTCTCTGCAAAAGTACTCATATTCTATTTTTTCAATTTGAGTGCAAGGATACCGCTTTTTATTGGTGATTAGTGCTTTTTAGTGGTTCTTTTTACGATAACAAGGGTAAGATGGATAGATTGAATTGTTGCTTTAGAAATAACAAAAGCCCATTCATCGGATTTCCAATGAATGGGCTTTTTGAGAAGTACATTAAAAGTACCTATGCTGTTTTCAGACTTTCCGCCAGCTTTTTATCGTAATTCCCGTTTCCTAAATCATTGAGTAAGGAAAAGTGGCTTTTCACTGCTCCGTAGAAAGTCTTATGGTGATGATACGGAATGTTATATTCTTCAGCAGTTTGTTTTACAATAGCCGAAATACCTTTATAATGCACATGGCAAATAGTAGGAAACAAATGATGTTCAATTTGGTAGTTCAATCCGCCAACAAACCAGGAAAAAAAGACACTATCATTGGCAAAGTTAGAAGTCGTTTTAAGCTGATGAACCGCCCAGGAATTTTCAACACTCCCTTGGTCATCCGCTACGTAGAAATTTGTCGCTTCAATTACATGAGCCGGTTGGAAAATCAAAGCCAATATCAATCCGCAAATAAAATGCATGATTAAAAATCCTAAAAGAATTTGCCCCCAAGCTAAAGGTATCAGCATAAAAGGCAATACCAGCATCAGACCTACATACCAGATTTTATGAAAAATAATCTGAACCAAAGCTGAAGTAAAAGTAAGCCCCTGGCCAACTAGTAAATCTTTTTTATTATAACGAATCAATTGTTCGAAGTCTTTGGCTATAAACCAATAAATAGTCATGATGCTATAAAATAAAGGAGCATAAAAAGCCTGGAATCTAAAAATTCTTTTCGGCTCTTGATTTGGAGAAAACCGCATTACCCCCTTATCGATATCTTCATCGTGGCCATGCACATTGGTATAAGAATGGTGCAATACATTATGCTGGATTATCCAATTGGCATGAAACCCGCCAATAAAATTGATCACAAAGCCGACGGCCTTATTTACTTTTGGATTACTGGAATAAGAGCCATGATTGGCATCATGCATCACCGATAATCCGATACCTGACATTCCAAAACCCATCAATACCCACATAAAGAGTACTGGCCAAAGTGAAGTAACGACTCCTGTAAGCATCAAAACCAGTGGGGTGAAATATAAAAACAGCATGAATATGCTCTTGAAAACCATTTGAAAATTGGCGTGCTTAGAAATGTTCTTTTCCTTAAAATAGTTGTTTACTCTCGTTCTTAACTCCCTATAAAACTCGGGCTGGTCGTCCTTGTTAAATTTAACAGAAGGTTTGCTCATATAATTATTTTTTTGGTCAATAAATCCCCGAATCAAACGACGAAGTTAATGATTTAAATCAGGAATAAACGCAATTATTGAAGATTATTTGCTTTTCAAAAGTATATCTATAGTCCAAACAAATTAGGGTTATACCTTTACTTTTGAAAGTAAGTTATTATTTACGGAGTCCTCATCACTAAAAGTGAACATATTAACAACCAAAGTCATATAAAATTTGACTTTTTTAAAAAACCCCTATAACTTGCGACCTTCCTGCCAAAATAAACCTTACCAAATTTCCTTTTCTAAAACTTTTAAATTTAATAAATGAAAAAAGAGACCATTTCTATTCATGGCGGATATCAATCTGAGCCAACTACTAAAGCCGTTGCAGTACCGATTTATCAAACGGTAGGGTATGAGTTTGACAATGCTCAGCATGGAGCAGATTTGTTCAATTTGGCGGTACCCGGAAATATCTATAGCCGAATCATGAACCCAACAGTCGCAGTACTGGAAGAAAGGATTGCTGCCCTGGAAGGCGGTATTGCTGCATTATGCACCAGTGCAGGATCTGCTGCGGTGAATTATGCTATTTTGAATATCGCTGAAGCCGGAGATAATATTGTTTCCACCCCTCAGTTGTATGGAGGTTCTTATACGCTCTTCGCCCATATGCTTCCTAAACAAGGGATCGAAGTTCGATTTGCAGAGTCCTCTGATGCAAAAGATATTGCCAAGTTGATTGATGACAAAACCAAAGCGGTTTATTGTGAATCCATTGGAAACCCTGCAGGAAATATAACCGATATTGAAAAATTAGCACAAGTGGCTCATAAAAAAGGGGTGCCCCTGATCGTCGACAACACGGTTGCTTCTCCAGTATTGATCAACCCGATTGAATATGGTGCAGATATCGTCGTTCATTCTTTGACGAAATATATAGGTGGACATGGAACGACACTCGGTGGTGTGATCGTGGATTCTGGTAAGTTCCCTTGGGCGGAGCACAAAGAACGTTTTCACATGTTGAATACACCAGAACCTTCTTATCATGGGGTAGTGTATACGGAAGCTTTTGGCCCTGCAGCCTATATCGGAAGAGCACGAACGGTAGCGCTAAGAAATACAGGTTCTGCTTTAGCGGCAATGAGCGCATTCCAGATTCTTCAAGGATTGGAAACGCTGAGTATCAGAATGGAAAGACACTGCGAAAATGCATTGGTAGTTGCCAAATATTTAGAGAATCATAAGCAAGTTTCCTGGGTTAACTATGGTGGTTTGAAGAGTAGTGCCTATCATCGTTTAGCTCGAAAGTACTGTGATGGTAAACCTGCCTCTTTGATGACCTTTGGCATAAAAGGTGGTTTTGCAAAAGCGGAAAAATTCTATGATGCCTTAAAGCTTTTTAAACGATTAGTAAATATCGGTGATACGAAATCCCTAGCTTGTCATCCCGCTTCCACTACGCACAGACAGATGACGGTCAAAGAACAGGCAGCAGCAGGAGTTACCCAGGATTTGCTTCGTCTTTGTGTTGGAATTGAGCACATTGATGATATCATTGCAGATCTGGACCAGGCTTTCAAAGTAGCTAATAGTCGGAAAAAGGTTAAAGCCAGTTCCGATTCTTAAGGAGATTTTATTCTGGTAGGAGACATGAATCATGCGTTATCCCGATTTTTTTCTTTGACGCAGAAAGATGCTGATTTATATGATTTTTTATGTCGATTAACGCCGAAGGCGCTAATAAAAACATAATTTTAACATAATAATCAGTGCACTTCAGCGTCGTAAAATAAATAATCTATCATTTCGAATATTCGGGATGACGCATGTTTCAATAGCCAGAATCAAAAAAATAATCTAATTCTTGTCTGATTGCCTTTTTCAGATAATTTCATGTCCTCTAGCCTTATTCTGCCCCCCAAACTTCACCCAAATAACTCCTG
>JBLHJZ010000098.1:0-10634 GCA_047619515.1 Saprospiraceae bacterium
TCAATGAACTTTTCTTTCCCGAGCCAATTCCACTTAACCTCTCCCGGTTTTGCTTCCTTTTTGCAGGTATTTCTCTTTAAATATTCTCTCGAATTTATGCTATTCTTCAATAGCGAGTGCAAAGATAATACAATTTTTACACTCTACAAGAAAAATGAATTTTTTTTTCAAACTTTTTTTTAGGCGTAAAACAAATAGATTCGTTAATCTAAAACCTTCTAAAAAAGCTCCCTTTCAATTGGGAGTGCAAAGGTAATTTTCCTTATCGAAAATACAAACTTTAGGAAAGATAAAAAGCATTTATTTTCATTTTTTTTTTCACAACAAAAAGCAACCCTGCTTTTGACCTATTTTGATAGATAAAGTGCTATATATATAGTAGCATAAGGAGTATAAATAGTTTATTTTTGTGCCTTCACAAAATCTCATTAATTTTCAAACCTATATTCAATGGAACTAGTAAGTAAAAAAATTAAAAAGCATAATTTTAGTGCGGGACCTGCAATATTACCTGAAACAGTTATAGAACAAGCAGCGGCAGCCGTAAGAGACTTTAATGGTACGGGGCTTTCAATCCTTGAAGTTTCGCATAGAGGACCAGAGTTTATTCCTGTTTTGAAAGAAGCCTTTAGCCTGGTCAGAGAATTACTAAACCTGAGTGACGATTACGAGGTAATGTTTTTGAGCGGAGGAGCAAGCAGCCAATTTTTTATGTCTGCCATGAATCTTTTACCTCAAGATGGTAAGGCCGGGTATGTAAATACTGGTACCTGGTCAACAAAAGCGATCAAGGAAGCCCGTAACTTTGGAAATGTATTAGAATTAGCTTCTTCTAAGGACCAGAATTTTAGCTATATTCCAAAAGGGTATACAGTCGATGAAGATTTGTCTTATTTGCACCTTACCAGCAATAATACAATAGTCGGTACTCAACATCATGAATGGCCTGATACCAATGTGCCATTTGTCTGCGATATGTCCTCAGACATTTTCAGCCGCCCCTTGGATATCAATAGATTTGGAATGATCTACGCAGGATCTCAAAAAAATATGGGCCCTGCAGGTACGACCCTTGTCATTGTCAGGAAAGATATGCTTGGCAAAGTTGACCGGGTCATCCCTTCTATGTTGGACTATAATATACATTTTAGTAATGATTCCTGCTTTAATACCCCACCCGTATATCCTATATATGTGTGTATGTTGACCATGCGTTGGCTAAAAGCAAATGGAGGACTGAAGGCAATGGAAGAAAAGAATAAAATGAAGGCTGCACTATTATATAAAGAGATTGACGAAAATCCATTATTTAAAGGAACTGCAAATATTGAAGACCGGTCATTGATGAATGTTACCTTCGTTATGAATAACCCGGATTTCGAAGCTGCTTTTATGACGGCATGTACTGAAGTAGGTTGTGTGGGTATCAAAGGTCACCGATCAGTGGGAGGCTTCCGGGCATCCATATATAATGCATTGCCGACTGAAAGCGTACAAGTACTAGTGGATGTGATGAAGAAATTTGCAGCAAACCATAGCTAAGACTAGTCCTGATAACTATTGCCTAGTCCTGAAGTATATTTGAGACATTCAGCATGACTCGAATTGCAGTTTTGCAAGTGCTATTTTATAGGTATGAAAAAAGCGGAAGAATCATTTTTAGAAATTGACGGGAAGAAAATTCCTTTGAAAATCTATCGGGAATGGAGAAGAAATGTCAGGGTATCTATGGGCAAGAATTCTGTCATCCTGAGAATGCCCTCTGCCATGAATATAAGCCAACAAATGGAGCAGATAGCGTGGTGTAGAACATGGGTAGTCAATCAACTAGGCAAAAATGATAATTTGCAAAACAGGTATGTACCTAAAAATTATAGTACGGGCGACAATTTACAAGTTGGAAGCCGTACTTACCTTTTAAATGTTTCGCATTCTGATAATAAGACACATTCTGCGCGCCTTATTAATGGCGAGATTTATTTATCCATGAATAAGGAGGATGAACCGGCTCATCTCCAAAAGAGCATGAAGCTTTTGATTAGCAGGATAATAGGCCAGGATTTTCATCCGGCTATACTTCGGAGGGTAAATGAACTCAACCGCCTATATTTTCAAAAGCCGGTTCAAAATGTTCGTCTAAAATATAATCGTTCGAATTGGGGAAGCTGCTCCATTAAAGGGAACGTCAATTTGTCGACAAGACTCTTATTTGCTCCTGAAGAGGTCATTGACTATGTGATTATCCATGAGTTGGCGCATATGATCGAGATGAACCACTCTTCGAGGTTTTGGAAAATAGTCAGCGATGCGATGCCGGATTATAAACTTAAGGAAGAATGGTTGAAGAAGAACGGGCATTTGTGTGACTTTTGAATGTAGTTAGTGCTCTGTCAAGATCAAATTGTCGGCAGTCTTTGGCGTATTTTGAGCCTGCACTTCGTTAAAAATACTCGCCGTAGCTGCGGCTATGACTGCGTTTTTTGCCTCGTTCAGCCTCAAAATACAATCAAATCCTACTCGACATTTAAACATTGACAAAGCACTTAGGTGATAAACAAGAAAGAGGGGTTTTGACTTTATGCCAAAACCCCTCTTTAAATTTATGAGAAACTTTTCAGGATATTATTCTTGTACCACTTCGAAGTCCACTTCAGCGACCACGTCTTTGTGCAGGTTTAATATTACCTTATAAGCTCCGATATTTTTGATCTCTTCGGGAAGATCGATTTTCTTTCTTGCAACCTCTATATCAAACTGATCCTTAAGTGCCTGGGCAATTTGAACATTGGTAACACTACCAAATATTTTACCACTTGTACCCGCTTTAGCACCGATCTTAATCGTCTTACCTTTCAGCTTGTCAGCCATTTCCTGATAAACTCCGACTAGTTGAGCTTCCTGAGCACCTTCCTCTTTTTTGAGTTCGTCTAATCGAAGACGGTTTGTTTTGTTTGCAATAATGGCAAGACGAGAAGGAATGAGAAAATTTCTACCATAACCATTTTTAACGGTTACAACCTCATGCTTATCTCCAACCTTGTCAATATCTTTAAGAAGTATGATTTCCATTTCTAAAAATTTTAAAAGATTAATGATTGATCAGAATCTGCCTATTTGAGCAAATCCGTAACGTAAGGAAGAATAGCCAAGTGACGGGCACGCTTGATGGCAGTTGCTACTTTACGTTGATATTTTAAAGAATTACCAGTAATACGACGAGGAAGGATTTTCCCCTGTTCATTAATAAACTGGAGTAGGAAATCAGGATCTTTATAATCAATGTGTCGAATCCCAAATCGACGAAAACGGCAGTATTTTTTGCGGTTTTGACCAATATTAGGATTACTTAAAAATTTTATATCGTCTCTAGAAGCCATGATTGTTAAATTTTAATTGTTGAAAAATTATTCTTCCTCCTCCGCTTTTGTTGGCGCTGGTGTTTCCACAACAGGCGCTGGTGCTACTGGTGTTTCTGCTGCCACAACTGGTGCTTCTTCTGCTACAGCTGGTACTTCTGCTGCCACAACTGGGGCTTCTGCTGCCACAGCTGGTGCTTCTACCACAACAGGAGCTGGTGCTACTGGTGCTTTTTTAGCAACAGGCTTGGGAGCATCTTTCTTAACATACTCTTTCTTAGGCTCGTCCTTTTTAGGAGCTGCTTTTTTCTTACCAATCAAGCCATTACGTCTATCTTCATTAAACTTAACGCCATATTTGTCAAGTCTTACAGAAAGAAAACGCATAATGCTTTCGTCACGGCGGAAGGCTAATTCTAATTTGTCAATCACTTCTCCATTTGGAGTTTGGAATTCTATACAGTAGTAAATTCCAGAGGTACGTCGATTGATAGGATAGGTCAGCTGACGCAATCCCATCTCATCAATATTCACGATTGTGCAACCTTCATTGGTCACAAAATCAATGTAGGTTTGAGCTGTCGCTTTGATTTCATCGCCCGACAGCACCGGATCTACGATAAAAGTTACTTCGTATTGATTCATTAATTGAAGTATTTAGTTAATAAATTTTAAAAACGGCTGCAAAGATAGCAATTTGTTGACAATGATCAAAGAATTGTGGAATTGTTTTTTGAGGTTGGCAAGATTGTATAAAAAATGTGGGCGGCGAGCTTGCTTAAAAAAAGCAAAGGGGAAGACAAGTAGCCTCCCCCTTTCCATATAAATCTATTGATATTTTCTATCTTAACACAGAAACCGTCATATTACTATCGTAATCTCCTTCGATAACCGGTGATTGTTGCTGCGCGGTATACACTTTTACATTTTTAGAAATGTATTCGTATAATTCTTTAACATTTACAATATTATTATAGTCCGTGTCGGCTTCGCCTTTCAGTCCTCTAAGCAGGAAATGGCTGAATACTCCCTGTCTCAAACCGCTAGACTCCAGCGAAGTCTCGCCGGACTTGGAAGACAGTATCAATGCAGTACCGGGAGCAGCTTTGGCGAGAGAAGTATAATAACTCCTTAGAACATTATCTATTGCTCCTTTCTCGCTAAACATACTACCGGAGTGGCAGGCATCTGCTATAAACAATTTGTATTTTGCTTTACTTCTATTTAAAATCCCACTGATTTCAGTATGTAATAACTTATTGTTTGTACCGTCAAAATCTATCGGTAGGAAGGAACCTTTGAGGCCGTGGCCTGAATAATACATCATTACAAGGTCGTTAGGCCCTGCGTTTCGGAATATCTCATCCATTGCAAAGAGGATATTGTCTTTTGTAGCCGCATCATCCACCAATATTTTGATTTGCTCATCTTTCAATGCACCTCCTTCCGGGCTCTTGAGAAAGGCATACATCCGATAAGCGTCATCATCTGTATATTGTAATGATGGCATATGTTTATAGGAGGCTACTCCTACCACTACCGCCCAAACTTTTACTTCTTTGGCAGCTTCTGCAAGCTCATAATCCTCCGTATCTTCCATTATGAAGTTTTCAGTAACATTTTGTATCATGGATTCATTATAGTCATTTCCCTGATATGCTCCTTCTTTCCAGATACCTGAAACGATAGAACCATCCAACATATACATCTCTCCTACTCCTTCGAAACTCCCGTTTTTCCAATCTCCCTCATACCAGTTGCCATCTGAATAATGGCAGATTCCCTGACCCTGAGGTTTACTTTTGAGAAATGAACCTTCATATTTTGCCTTTCCATTTTTAAAAATATAAGTCCCGAAGCCATTATCACAATCCCCCAGGATGCAGCCTTCTGCTCCATTCTGATCGAGTAACTCACCGACATAGGTTCCATGCTCCCAATTTCCAATTAATTTTGAGCCATCATTTTTGTAGTGAATCCCCCGTCCATGACAATAATTCTGGTGGAACATCCCAATATACTTTTCGCCATTAGCGAAATACCAGGTACCATAACCTGTCAATTTTCCATTAGAAAAATTGCCTTCATATTTACTGCCATCTGCATACGCCAGCACTCCTACTCCTTTCATACAATCACCATAAGAGCAGCCCGTCCTGAAAGTGGTGCTCCTGATATTCGTCTCCAGGCGATTATTTCCTCTTTCGCGGAAAACCTCCTGGTCGCCAACACTTGCAAAGGTAGTTTGATCGGAAGGATGGGTAAAAGAAACCTGCCCGTTTAGTGGAGACAGGTATAAACAAATCATTAATAATCCTGGCAATGAGATATAGTGTTTCATCTAAATATAATTTTTATTAATATACTATACTTTCACTACAAAAACATTACCAAAAAAGCTTATATGATAAAAAAATTATTATTTTGAGTTCAGAAAGGAAATTTACTCTGCAATATCATCTTGTATGGAGCGATTTATAAACCTAAGTATTGTTTAAAAAATAAAATCCTTCCCTATATTTCATACGGGACATGCTTTGGTATCCGCCTGCTTCGCGAACGGGCAGGTTCCTCCATCTAAAAGATTCTTCAATCGTAATTGCTATTTCAGCATCGTTTAGATTTTCGGAATGTCGAATTTATTTTTTAGCCGGCACTAAGCAAGTTTATCTTTCCTTTTTTTTACTATCTCTAAATATTTTCAGTATTATAATTATCTTTAATAAAAAAAGGAGTGGCTATTTAATAGAATTATTGTTTTTTGCATTAACATTCCTTAAATTTTTCACTCCAAAAAAATTAAATATATGTTTGGTTCCGGAATTCTTGATTTAGTCATCGGTCTCGTGTTCATCTACTTTATCATGAGCCTGATCAGTTCAGCTGTTCGCGAAATATTTGCCAATATGAGAGACCTCCGATATCGGCATCTGAGAGACTGGTTTCAAAATATTCTTAAAGATGATTCATTTAGAGATGATATTATGAAACATCACCTGATCGCAGGATTGACTATAAAGGACAAAAAACCTTCCTACATCCCTGACAATATATTTTCTACCGTTGTTTTTGATCTGTTTGTGAGTAAGTGGGGAAAGAAAGAGGGTCAAACTGAAAATGGCGATCAAAAAAAGCCAGATGGACAGCCTTTTAATTTTGAGGAGTTAAAAACTGCAATTGAAAATAGTAATGTTTTGAAGGATGATCTAAAACGGGTGGTGGTGCAATTTGCCGCAGAATCTAAAAATATCAGCCATTTTAGGGTAAGGGTCGAGACCTGGTTTAACCAAGCCATGACAGAAGCAGGCGGAGCCTATAAACAACGATCGCAATGGTGGATTCTTGTAGTAGCAATAATCGTTACTATTTCTTTAAATGTCGATTCCGTTGCTATTTCCAAATTTTTGTATGAAAACCCCGATGCCCGTGAAAAATTTGCAGATATGGCCGCTGCGGCCGCCAAGGATTCCACTTATCGTGAAAGTATAAACCTGGCTGACTTTCCCACACTAATGGATAGCACCATAAGACCAGGGGATAGTATCCTGGTCAATATAAATGTTAACGTAAAAGAAATTAAGGCTTTCAGTGAATTATTAACCAGTTCGTCTCTCCCAATAGGCTGGAATGATAAAACAGCTGTTGTCGCTTTTTCAAAGGGCTGGTGGACGAGGTTTTTCGGGTGGTTGATGACTGCCCTGGCCGTTTCTATGGGTGCTCCTTTTTGGTTTGACCTGCTGAATAAGTTATCCAATCTTCGGTCTTCAAGTAAGCCTCCGGCTGAGAGAGCGGGGACTATGCCGGCAGACTCCTAGCCTTCGAAAGATTCTTTATAAGTATGCTAGCCACAGGATATACTAAGGGCATGTTTGGCTTTTCTCTTATTTTATTTTTTTGTCTCAATATATTATAATAGATAAAACCCGGGAAAGCGCACTTTCAGGAATACCCGATATTGATGGAGCGCTTGAAAAGGAACTTTGATCACCTTGGAAATTCCAGATTAATTAGCTACCTTATGCTTATTATTACCTCAACCCATAGCTTATGATCAGAATATTACTTGTAGATGATCACAAATTAGTAAGAGACGGTATTCGTGCCCAACTTGTACACAACCCCAAATTTCAAATTATAGCAGAGGCTTCTGATGGCCAGGAAGCACTCGATATACTCGAAGATAAAGTGGCTGACCTTGTCATTATGGATATCACCATGGATGGCATGGATGGTATTACCTGTACAAAACAGGTCATCAAACTCTACCCGGATATAAAAGTCCTGGCATTAACAATGCTCAGTGAGAATCAACACATCAAACAAATGCTCAAGGCCGGCGCTTCGGGATACCTGCTAAAAAACTGCGAAGAGGAAGAGCTAAAAAAAGCCATTGAAACTATCCATTCTGGCGGGACTTACTATAGCCCCGAAGTTACCCGGATCATCATGACCAATCTCAGCGGGCAAAAAGTTGCTAAAAATACAACGACCCAAATCCCTCTGACGACAAGAGAGAAAGAGGTTCTTCGGCTTATCCTGGAAGAGAATTCGAATAAAGAGATTGCGGATCAGCTATTTATCAGTCAGCGTACAGTAGATGCCCATAAACGAAACCTTCTGGAAAAAACTGGGGCTAAAAATGTGGCGGGTTTAGTTCTTTTTGCCGTTAACAACCAAATTTTTGAGGACTTTTAGATTTTTTACTTTTTAACTGGTTTTTTTTTCTAACGCTCCCTATATTTGTTTTTTGAGAGATAAAAAATATTGCTTCAGTAGTAATCCGCATTTGTTTATACATTAATAGACTTTATTCAGTACTTTGCGTTCGCTCCGCACAAGTTTTAGATTTTAGGCGCTCGTAGTCGTTCTGACGACAAAAATTTTAGCCTAAAGCCTAATAAACCCCCAATAAATTTATACGTAATTATGCCAATAGCCTGAATATATTGGGCAAAGAAGAAGAAGAAGAAGAAGAAGAAGAAGAAGAAGCAATCCAGTATTTTGAAAAGAATAATGCGTATGCGGTCAAGCCTAATTACGAATACTGGTGGATCCGAAATCTAATCCCTTTGGCGCAGATATATCAATCACCGGAAGACTTTAAAAAAGAAAAAGAATTAGCCCTCAAATAAATCACCATGGTCAATGCGCTCCTTATTCTTGGCTTTTCCATCTTTTCTATATTACTATTCCTGTTTATTTGGTTTATCAGAAATAGAAACAAAATCCTGGCTGATAAAAATAAAGAAATTGCTTTTCTCAATGAAAACCTAAAATCTAAAGCGATAACCAATCAGAACATAACAGAAGCAGCTTTACATAAAAGTCAACAAGAACTATCCCTTATTTATAATCACACCCAGGATCCTATGGGATTATTCCAATGTGACCCTCTAGGTAATTTTCTCATCGAATCTATCAATCAAGTCTACATCGACCACTTAATGGGCGAGGGTATAATAAGCAGAGACCAGTCTCTGGAAGGCCTAAACCTATCTGTTTTCCTCAAGACTTATCTAAAACTATCGGCAGAGGATGTTGCGGAGTGCATGCAATACTTCAATACTGCACGCCTATCAAAACGAAGAGTAAGTTACGAATCGATTACTTATAGCGCCCTTAATAGAGATAACATTATTAATAAAGTGACGCTAAGTCCCATTGTTGATGACGCCACTGGCCTATGTAATCGAATCATTTTTGTGTTACACGGTATTAAAGCCCTCCTACCCAGCGAAGCTCATTCGAAAACACTTCTTGAACACTCTCCTATCATTATATGGGATGAGGATTTTTCAGCTGTAAAAAGATATTTTGATGCTTTAAGTAATGATGAGATTGCAAACCTCAATACTTATTTTGATCAAAACCCTAAAGAATTAGAACGACTAGCAAGTCTCATCATTGTCAAAAATGTCAATCAAAAAAGTGCGGGATTCTATAACAGGGAAAGTAAGGAAGCTCACATTGAAGAAATTCCACTTTATTTTGTTGATGAATCCTGGAAGGTCTTAAAAGAAGAATTTATAGCCCTGGCTCAAGGCGCCACTACTTTTGAAAGTGAAATTCCAATCAAAAAACTAAATGGAGAATTGGTAAATCTTATCATCACGCTTTCCATTCCTCCTGAATTTAAAGATACCTGGAAAAGTGTCATCGTTTCGTTTATTGATATTACTCAACAAAAAAAGGCAGCATTAGAATTACAGGTAAGTGAAGCGCATTCCAAAGCACTTTTTGAACACTCTCCGATCATCATATGGGATGAAGATCTTTCATTATTAAAAAATTATTTTGATACTTTAAGTAAAAAAGAGATTGCAAACCTCGATACTTTTTTTGATCAAAATCCTAAAGAGTTCAAACGACTGGCGGCATTAATAAAAGTGAAAAATCTCAATCAAAAAGGGTTGGACTTTTATGAACTGGAAAATAAGGATGCCCAAATTAATGCAATGCCATTTTATTTCGCAGATGAATCCTGGGAAGCCTTAAAAGCAGAATTCATCGCACTGGCTCAGGGAGCTGCTACTTACGAAGGTGAGATTCCTATTATAAAACCAAATGGGGATGCTGCGCAGTTTATCATAAAGACCTCTATCCCTCCTCAGTATAGAGAAACCTGGAAAAGTGTCATCGTTTCGTTTATTGATATTACAGAACGAAAAAAAACAGAAAAAAAACTTAAACAATCCAAAACGGAACTAAAAACCCAACTACAACACAAGCAACTCATTTTGGACACTATGCTTGATGGTTATACCCTGACAGATAAAAGGGCAAATATTATTGAGGCAAATCCGGCATATTGCAATATGATCGGATATACCAAAGAAGAATTGCTAAAAATGAATATCAAGCAATTATCAAAGCAATTCTCGCAAACTGACATCGATCATAAAAGCCTGGATTTGGTAAAAGGTAAAGGTGCCCATTATGAAGATATACTAATTAGAAAAGATGGTACACCTATAGTCGTTGATATCAAAACGAGCTTTATGCAATTTAACGGAATCCAGCGGTTTGCTACTTTTATTCGTGATATCACTGCAGAGAAGGCCGTTCAACAAGAATTAGAATACCGATCTAGTTTTGAAAAGTTATTAGCTAATCTCTCCTCTGGGTTCTTAAAGATTTCTTTAGGAAAAATTGATCCCGGTATCCAAAATGCCATCCAACAAGTATGTGAATTCTCCGGCTTTGATCGCATTTTTATCGCCTTATTCTCTGAAAAGCAGGATACCGGATCCGTTCTATATGAATGGCACAATTCATCTA
>JBLHJZ010000099.1:0-10567 GCA_047619515.1 Saprospiraceae bacterium
ATTGGAAAAAACACTACAAGACAGGCATAAAAATCCGGGCTTACGCTTGAGTGATTATTTTGACCTGATCGGCGGCACGAGTACCGGATCTATTATTGCTGCCGGATTAGCCTTAGGTATGTCAGTAGAAGAAATCAGGGCCTTATACTTCAAATTGGGAGACAAAGTCTTTGGAAAGCGATTAAAGTTGACTAATGTTTTTAAAATTCGTAAAGCCCTAAAATCCTCTTTTAGCGAGAAGCCTCTTGAGGAACAATTAGAAGCTGTTTTTGGTGACATCACCCTTGGAAGCGACCAGTTAAAAACTGGCTTATGTATCGTGGCCAAACGAGCAGATACACAAAGTGTCTGGCCTTTACTTAATCATCCTGATGGCAAGTTTTACGATTCTGAAGTAGGAAAAAACAAAGATATCTTCTTGCGTGACGCAATAAGAGCGAGTGCTGCTGCTCCTACCTATTTTATTCCTACCGTTATTGAAGTCGGCGGTGGTACTGACCCCAATGAAAAACATAAAGGTGCTTTTGTCGATGGTGGAGTAAGTATGGCCAATAATCCTGCGCTACAACTATTCATGGTGGCTACTTTGAAGGGTTTTCCTTTTCAATGGGAAACAGGGGAAAATAAATTACTGCTTTTTTCAATAGGTACAGGAAATAGCAATCAAAAAGATAAACCAGAAAACATTGTGGATCGCTGGCTCCTGGATTGGGCTAAGGAAGTGCCTAATATGCTCATGATGGACGCAAGCAGACAAAACGAACTAATGCTCCAATGGATGTCGAAATCTAAAACACCTCGTTATTTTGATATGGAAATTGGAGACCTTAATGATGATTTACTTACCCCTGAGCCTTTGCTTAGTTATTTGCGATATAATGTACTTTTGGAAAGTGATTATTTAGAAAAACTTGGGTTCAACTTATCCGGCAAGGAAGCAAAAAACCTTCAGGAAATGAGTGAAGCGAAAAACATTCCACACCTTTTTCAAATCGGCGCGAAGGCAGGATCATTAGAGATCAAAGAGGAGCATATACCGAATGCCTTTGATTTAAGTTTTGATAAATTGGTAGCCTCGTGATAAGCAAGCGAAGTTAGCGCATGTTTGGAGTTTAGCGCTCTTTGAGGTTCAGGAGTTGTTATAAAATTAAAAAAATAAAATCGTAATTCAATGTCAAATAAAGTAAAAGTATTTACCTCTTATGCCCGGAAAGATGCGGAACTAAAAGAGGAACTGGATGTTCATTTAGCGATGGTCAAGCGAGACCCGAATGTCGAAATCTGGAGCGACGAGGATATTGAAGTGGGTACGGAATGGAATGACAGTATTAAAAACAACCTGAGAGAAGCGGATGTGATACTCTTGCTGATCAGCCCAAGGTTTCTGGCTTCTTCTTATATTTTCGATGTGGAGATAAAAGACGCCATGGAGAAGCATGAGCAAAAAGAAGCTTTCGTAGTGCCGATCATTTTGAAGCCCTGCGACTGGAACCTGGCTAGTTTTGCCAAGCTTCAGGCGCTACCTCGTAATGCTACTCCGATTACGAAATGGGAAGCGGGGATGGATGATGCTTTTGTGAATGTGGTGAAAGGGGTCAGGCAGGTGATTGCTGCGGCGCTTAAGCGGAAGGGATAGTCCCGACTAAAGTCGAAAAGTGATAGGCCTTCGGTCAGTAAGGTTATGTTTGATAGTTGGAAGAAATTTGAGCATTAGGTTTAAAATAATTATGAATACACGGATTCGATTTTTGTTGATTTTTTTCTTTTTGGTACTTGGCATAATCCTTCATGTGCAGCTTGGGTTATCTTCTGCCTGGTATCTATATCTTAGCGTTTTTATCCTTTTAGGGACTCATTTTCTTTTTGGAAATATATGGGCGGCTTTCAGTATGCTGAAAAAAGGAAAAATCGAGGAAGCGGAAACCTTAGTCAATCAAATCAAGCGGCCTGAATTCCTGGCCAAAAAGCCGAGGGCTTATTATCATTTTATAAAAGGAATGATTGCGCTCCAACAGGAAGAACTGAAAGAGGGGGAGATCCATCTCGTGCAAGCGCTGGAAAGGGGTTTGCGCTCGCCTAATGATAATGCTTTGACGGCGCTCAATATCGCTCATATTTATTTCAAGCAGGAAAAGCTGGATCCCTGCCGTTCTTACTTAAAACAATCTAAAGCCTTTAAACCTAATGATCTTATGATCAAACAAAAGATTGAGGAGCTGGAGCGGGTTTTGGCTACGCCTTATAACTAGAGATCAGGGGTGAGAGGGGGAGGGGGCGACCTGCGGTCTTGTGATCGACCTGCGGTCTTGTGGGCGACCTGCGGTCTTGTGAGCGACCTGCGGTCTTGTGAGGTCGCTTCGAAGTGATTCCACAAGGCGAAGCGATCACTTTTTGTTAGCTGAATTTTCCTTGTTCATCAATATTCTCGCAGGCATTAAAATCGCGAAAATCAATCAATGCGGATTTTAAGGCTGAGCGTAATTTTTCCTTGTCTTTTATGTTCTCCTCCCAAACCAGGTTTTTAACGATCAATACTTTGCTCTTGCGGTCTGCTTTTAAATCTATCTGTCCGACGAATTCGGTTCCCCAAAGCAGTGGCAGGCTAAAGTAACCGATTTTGCGTTTAGCTGCCGGGACGTAGCATTCCAGGGTATAATTGAAGCCAAAAAGTTCCTCCATTCGTTTTCGTTGAATTACCAGATTATCGAAAGGGGATAGCATTTTTAGGTGCTTTTTTAAAGGTTTTTGGGGAAAGGTGCTCAGTTTTTCTTTTGAAGCATAATAGATATCGCTACCCAGTTCTTTGACCAGCACTTCTGCCAGTTCACCGGAGGCGGTCATTTCATGGAGGAGTGTTTGTAAAGATTCCTTTGGGATAGTGACCAGGTGGCCGATCTCCCGGGCTTTCATCAAGCCATTGGCTGACACATCTCTACGGATGAGGTATTTATAAAAATCCGCTTCGGAAGGCATCTTTGTATCTACGGTATCGGGAAGTACGCGCTCGGTCAGGTCATATACTTTTTGAAAACCTTTCCTTCCTGCGACCATGATCTCTCCTTCCATAAACAGTTGGCGCAAGGCCTGATTGACCGGATGCCCACCCCAGGCATGTTCAAAGGATAGGTTTTTCTCTTTTTCGAAATCACGGCCCATTTTAGGCCCTTCCGCTTTGATCTGGTCAAGCACCCATTTCATCCACTTTTTGTCCCGTTTTCGCCAATGCCCCTCCCCTGCTTTGATCTTTCCTTTAGCTACGAGACTATATCGAAAATCCTTCATCGGCAGATAACTGGCTGCATGAGCCCAGTATTCAAAAATCTGCCGGTCTTCTTCTTCCAGGCTTTTAAGTGTTGCTGGTTGGTAATCTGGCACCCTCGTAAAAAGCACATGATGATGAGCCCGGGCGATTACGGAGATGGTATCTATCTGGATATAACCGAGTTGTTCGATGACTTGCTGGGTGCCTTCTTTTCCCTTCAAAGAAGAGGATCCGGAAAGCAGTTGGCTTCCGATAATAAAAGATTGAGCGGTTTTTAAATTGATTTTTAGCATCAAAAAATAAATTTACTGTAAATATAGATAATCCAAAATGAGTCATGCGAATCGTGGGTTCAAACTCAAAGAACGTGATGCATATTGAGTACCTAAAGGTACTTTTTAGTCCCATCGGGACTTTATCTCGGTAAATCCGGATAAATAAACGAGGACTGAGTGCCGTCAGGTACTCCATATAAAGACACTTCTGGGTATTGCTCTTATGGTATCGGTTCACTAACCCATGATCCGCATGAGTCATTCCGAATTTTAGAAATGACTGATTATTCCTGATTTTCTTCTCCTTATTTGTAATTACTGGTACAAGTAATTTTCGTACCTTTGTTTGTAGATTTTTTACAAGTTCAAAAAATAATAAACATGTTTACCATCAATATATATCTAAAATTCGCACTGATCGCTTTATGCTTGATTGGCGGTACGATAATGGTTTTTGCCCTGGGATTTTGGTATGCTTTTCCTTTTTTGTTGATAGGCGTCGGTTTATTAGTGAGTTATATCTTACTCGGGACAGTTCAATCAGCGGCGATGATGGTGCAAACTATGAATTTTGAGGGAGCAGAGAAAAGACTAGGTTTGACTTTCAAGCCAAATTGGTTGTACAAAACCAACCACGCCTTTTATTATTTGTTGAAAGGCTCAATGGCGATGAACGCAAAAGATTATGACAATGCTGAAAAATGGCTAACCAAAGCCCAGGAAATTGAATTGCCAACAGATAATGAAAAAGCGATGGTCGGCCTGCAATTAGCCAATATTCATGCGACTAAAGGCAAATGGAATATTGCCAAATTGCATTTTAATAAGCTTAAAAAACTAAAGGTCACGGAGCCTCAGCTCAAAGACCAGATCAAACAGTTTGAAAAAGCGATTACCAATCGTGGTCAAATGGTACACGCCAGGACGATGCAGGGCGGAGGTAAAGGCGGAGGTCGGATGAAACGACGATAAGTTAATTAGGATTGAAGATTTAGAATTTAGGATTAATTTAGACTCGAGTTCTGTTAATTCCTCATTCCTCATTCTTAATTCCCTTAGCTTTCCGCATCCATTCTGTAGCGATAAAAAGCAAGATCAGCAGGATAGAAAGGAATAAAGCAATTCTCCCTATCAAATCACCGTAGCGGACATAGAAGGTGATCTTTTTATTTAATTTGACGATTCCTCTCAGCGCAACCGGTTCATCGTATTTGGTGGTAGCCAAAATTTCTCCCCTTTGGCTGATAAATCCGGAAATCCCGGTATTTGCTGCCCTGGCGATCCCTCTTCTGGTCTCAATGGCTCTTAAGGATGCAAAACGTAAATGTTGTTGATGCCCGGCGGTATTATCCCACCAACCGTCATTGGTCATGATCACTAAAGCATTGGCTCCTTTCCTGACATAGCCGGTGACAAACTCTCCGTAGACGGATTCATAGCATATAATCGGTGCCATTTTAGTGCCATCGTCGCTACTAAATACTTCGCGCTCTTTTTGCTTTCCCAAGCCATATACCGAGCCCCCAAGCTTGTCGACCATCGGTTGCATAAAAGGAAAAAGGTTCTTTAGTGGAAAAAACTCAGCGCCGGGAACCAGCAAAGATTTATGATACATTTGAACTTCTTGCGTTTCATTAGATAGCTGAAAGGCTGCGTTATATGCTTCATAATAAAGGGTGTCCTCTTCCTGGGCAGTTTTTTGAATATAAGGCCGAACGGCGTCCGGCAGTTCTTCTCCCTCCTCAAAAAATCGATAAGAACCAACACCCATGATCAGTTTCCCGTTAGGATATGGTGCTAAAAAATTCTTTAAATCTCTGATCAAGCGATTTTTTGAAAGATTTTTTTCGTCGAGGTTACTAAAACTACTCTCTGGAAAGATGATATAATCGGTCTCTGGTGTACTCGCTTTTTGAGCAAGTACCGTATGATATTTATACTGTTCAAATACATCATGATACTCCTTTTCATAATGCGGTTCGAAATTGGGTTGCGCAACAACGATCTCAATCTCCTTCCCTTTTTCCTGATAAGCATAATATACGCCTAGAGATATCAGGATCGGCAGGATCAAAAGTGCCAATGGTTTTATCAAAGCACTCAAGGTAATTCCTGCTTTATGAAAATAGTAGTTGCTGACTACTTTATAGAATAATACATTAGTCGCTAAAATCCAAAGCGTTCCGCCAAAGACTCCCGTATACTCGTAAAATTGTACCCAGCTCGGAAATTCTGACAGGCTATTTCCCAGGGTCAACCAGGGCCAGGACAATTCATCATGTAGATGTAAATACTCAAAGGTTATCCAAAAACCAACGAATGAGATCCAGGCCAGGTTTGGCATTCTTTTTTTCACCAGATGAAATAAAACAATCGGGACACTCATAAAAAGAGCGTTGACCCAAATCGCAAAGATGCCGGCAAAAAAGGCGGTGTTAGCTACCCAGTAAGTGGTAAAAATATTCCAGACGACGAAAGTATGATAGGCGTATTTGAATACCCGCCAGGTAGTTTTTCCTTCCGCCGAATTCGAAATCTCCTGTTCTGCCAATAAAAAAGGAACGAAGCCTACAAACATCAAAGCTGTCAAAGGTATAGGTGGAAACCCGAGGGAAAGTAATATTCCTGAAAGGGTGGAAAGTCCCAGTACTTTTAGTGCCCCTTCTTTTTTCGACCAAAAAGTATTGAAGGCCAGTACCAGTGCTCCCCATAGTCCGGCAAAAAACCATAAGGGTAAATATCCCCATAATTTTTCCGCTTCCCACTTATCGTACATGAGCCAGCCTGATATAGCAGCAGTGGCTAGTCCAATGATTATTAGCGGTATTTTAATTTTTTTGAAATGCATTGATAGTGGTTTATCGGTTTATCGGTTTACGGTTTATCGGTGTACGGTCGCCGAGCACCGTTATACCGTGTACCGTTACACCGTAAACCGTGTACCGTTAACTAATTTTATGTCCATTATCCCAGGCTTCTCCCGGACGAACAAAGGTCAGTTTTCCTTTTTCGTCTTCTGCCATCAGGATCATTCCCTGCGAGATTACGCCCCTGAGTTTTCGGGGAGCGAGGTTTGCCAGCAATAAGACTTGTAGGCCGATCACTTCTTCCGGCTTGAAATGTTTGGCGATACCTGACACGACGGTACGGGTTTCTAAACCGATGTCCACCGTTAGTTTTAATAATTTATCTGCCTTTTCTACCGGCTCAGCCGTCATGATCGTACCGGTACGGATATCCAGTTTACTAAAATCATCATAGGTGATTTCCGGTTTAATAGGTTCCCGCTGATTAGCTTGTTCTTCTTCGAGGATCGTTGCCAGGTGCATTTTTTGTTTTTCGATAATCTTTAGTCGGCTATCATCTTTTCGGTCGTTGATCTTGGCGAAGAGGAGTTCTTGTTCGCCGAGTTGGTGACCTCCAGGGATCAGGCCAATATTGCTATCCAGCTGATCTAATAGTTTTTGTAAGTCACCGTTTCCTACTTCAGGAAGGTTGATCAATTTTCGAATTTTCTTGGAAGAAAAAGGAATAAACGGTTCGCAAAATACGCTGAGTATCGTCACTATCTGGAGGCAGTTATACAGACAGGCTTTAACTTCTTCGCTTTCCGGTTCCTCCTTCCAAATCTTCCAGGGAGATACATCCTGTAAGTAAGTATTTCCAAAAGAAGAAATTTCCAAAAAGGTCTGTAAAGCATCCCTGAACTTGTACGCTGTTATGTCTTTTTGAAACTGTTCGACTAATCGTTTCACTTCGTCCAGCTGGCTGGCATCCACTTTGGTTTCCGGAACTTTTCCACCATAATACTTATCGGTAAGCACCGCTACCCTATTGATAAAATTTCCGAGGTTCCCGACCAGTTCATTGTCATGAAAATCTACAAATTCATCCCATTTGAAATCACTGTCTTTGTTTTCAGGGGCGTTTCGGATAAGTGCATATCGCAAGGCATCTTCCTTATTTTCGAAATCGCTAAATTCTTCGAGGTATTCATGTGATTCGATGCCCCAGCCTTTGGATTTTGAAAACTTGCGGCCTTCGAAATTCAAAAACTGGTTGGCCGGGACGTTGACTGGCAGATTGTAATCACCATGCGCTTTCAGCATGGCCGGAAAGACGATACAGTGAAAAACGATATTGTCTTTTCCTATAAAATGAACCAGCTCCGCTTCTTCAGATTGCCAGTAATCTTTCCAGTCTTTGCCATTATCCAAGGCCCATTGCTTGGTAGCGGAGATATAACCAATCGGCGCATCAAACCAAACGTATAAGACTTTACCTTCTCCACCTTTTACGGGTACCGGAATTCCCCAATCCAAATCTCTGGTAATCGCTCGCGGCTGTAGGCCATCTTCTCCATCTATCCAACTCAGGCATTGACCGATAACATGTTTTTTCCAATCTTTGGGATCATGATGTGGTTTGCCGTCCAGTGTTCCTTCTTTAACCCAGTCCCGAAGCCAATCGGCATGTTTATCTAATTTAAAAAACCAGTGAGTAGTCGATCTGAGGACAGGAACATTTCCACTGAGGGTGGACTTTGGGTTGATGAGCTCTGTGGGCGAGAGTGTGGAACCGCAATTTTCACATTGGTCACCGTAGGCTTCTTCGTAACCGCACTTGGGACAGGTACCTATGATGTAGCGATCTGCGAGGAATTGATCAAACGCTGCATCATAATATTGTTCACTGGTACGCTCATCAAATTCTCCGCCTTTATCATATAGTTTTTTGAAAAATTCCTGAGCGGTTTCATGGTGTAAGGGGTCGCTGGTACGATGATAGATATCGAAGGATATTCCCAATTTTTGAAAAGTAGCTTTATTCAGTTCATGGTACTTGTCGATGATATCTTTGGGTGAAATGCCTTCCTTTTTAGCACGGATTGTAATGGCAGCGCCATGTTCATCGGAGCCACATATAAATATTACGTCTTTCCCCAGCAGGCGCAGGTAGCGTACATAAATATCTGCCGGTAGATAAGCTCCTGCCAGGTGCCCAAGGTGAAGTGCGCCATTGGCATAAGGGAGAGCCGAAGTAACTGTATATCTTTTAGTTGTTGTCATTATTCCTCTTTATAGGCTGCGAAGATACCGATATGATATTGCTTTGCCATAAATTATAATCAATTTCTTTATTGGTGTGCTCCTTAATCTTATGTTCTATTTTCATCCTTCACAGACTATACTGTGCTCGGGCTGAAAGTGTTGCAGTGATGCATATCAAATTGTCGTCTTTTGAAGAGCAAGAGCTTCCAGAACTTAGAGTTCTAACGATTACCCATAGAATGGGTTTTGTAATTTTTTTGGTAGATAAAACATTACTGCGACCTCTCTGAGGTAGGGTGTACAGTCTGACGATATAAAGTTGCGCCCGTTTTTGAGCATCAATAAAGATTGATTCTTCCCAGCAGTTCTTAGCTTAGGTTTTTATTCCGAAGGGATTTAATGTAAATAGCCGCCGATGCCTGCCTGCCGGTAGGCAAAGAATCGGTGGATAAAAAATAGGCGGTCGGGAACCCGGAATGGGTTCAATTCTCTTTATATGAGTATTCAACCACTTCGTGGTTATTCAAAAAGAGGTTTTCATACCACCGATTTCATCGGTGGCTATTCGATTTAAATCCCTTCAGGATTACTTATTATTGTAAAGTAGGGATTTCCTAATGAATACAAATCAAAAAGCGGCGCAACTTTACCCGCGCATATTGTACACCCTACCTCAGAGAGGTCGCAGTATGACCGTAAAGTATGTAATCATCATTTAAATTACTGCAATTTTATGCTAACCTATTCTGTGGGTAGTCAATAGAACTTTGAGTTATGGAAGCTCTACCCTGACAAAATGAAATGCACTCTGTTGCAGTAGCTAAACATTTAAAAGAGGAAAAATAGTTTCTTTTATACTTAATCTAATTATTTCAATTGCTAACTTTAATTTTATTGTTGTATCTCAAAAAAGGTAAGGCAAAGCATGCAAAAAAACATAGCTACTATATTTCTACTTCTCTGTATATGTTATTTCCCTCTTTTTCTTCATTTGGATAGTTTGAGCTTATTTCCGTTCGATGAGGCACGCCTGGCTGTAAATGCACAGGAAATGATTGACACGGGAGATTTTATAGTTACTCATTTCGGTGGCAAACCGGATATGTGGAATTGTAAACCTCCGTTGATGATCTGGTTGCAAGTATTGTCTATGAAAATATTTGGGGTTAACGAATTAGGTACCCGATTTCCTGCGGCGCTGAGTGCATTTTTTACCCTGTTTTTCATTGGTTATTTCTCTTGGCATTTTTTAGAAAGAAAAATTTTAGGCATTTGCTCGATCCTGGTTTTGATTTGCACTCCTGGTTATATAACTACACACGTCACCAGGACAGGAGATTATGATGCCTTGCTTATTTTATTTTCTATACTTTTTCTTTTTAGTGTTTTTGAATTGGTGCATTCTTCGGATAATCGAAAAAAGAAAAGGTTATTTCTTTGGGCTTCTCTTTGGCTCAGTCTGGCGGTACTTACGAAAAGTGTTACCGGCTTACTCTTCCTACCCGCAGTGGCTATCTATTTTACCTGGAAAAAAACATGGATTCCAATTTTCAGGTCTCCCTATCTTTATTATGGTTTGGGTATATTTATTGTGCTGGTGGGTAGTTATTATGGTTTACGAGAACACTATAATCCAGGGTATCTACAAGCGGTGTGGAAAAATGAATTGGGAGGAAGATATTTTGAGGTTTTAGAAGACCACCAGGCTCCTTTTTCTTTTTATATAAAAAATAGCTGGCGGGGTAAATTTCTGCCCTGGCTCTTTTTTCTACCGCTTTCGCTGATGATAGTCTGGCAAAAAAAGGGTAAAGAAAGAGACTTCTTCAGTTTTCTGCTGCTTGTAGTTATTAGCTTTTTACTCCTCATTTCTGTATCAAAAACAAAACTGGAATGGTATGATGCTCCGGTTTATCCCTTATTGGCGATTTTGGTGGCCTCTGGTATTGAATCCCTTTATTTATTTTTAAAAGAAAAAATTC
>JBLHJZ010000100.1:0-10567 GCA_047619515.1 Saprospiraceae bacterium
TGTGACCATAGAAAGGTTGTATTAAAAATAATACATAAAATAAGAAGTGATGTATTTTTCATAATTAAATCTAGGATAGTATAAATTAATGCGTGAAATGCTTGACTAAGGTTTCCTAAATTTTAAAAGTTTAGGAAACCTGATCACTACTAAATTTGGCTGCAATACTCAAAAAAACCAAGCTCCTCTAATTCTTCTTTTAAAGCTCCAACTTGTGCTTCTGTCAGAGAAGAAATTGGCGAACGAAACCATCCGCAATCTACACCTATCAATTTCATAAAAGCTTTGCCTGCGCCTGTACCTCCATATTTTATTAACAATTCCACCATTTGGACGGCTTTGTATTGTAAATTTTCGGCTTCTTTTAAATCCCCCTTCTCAAAGGCTTTTATAACCTGATTGTAAAGCGGAGCAGCATAATTATAAGTGCTGCCAACGGCACCTTTTGCACCGATTGCCAAGCCAGAAAGCAAGCCTTCGTCAATGCCCCAAAGGAGGTCATACTTGCCATTTTTGTAGCGGGTACAAGCATGAAATTCCATGATATTTGGATGGGTATATTTGATACCCGCCAAATTCGGAATTTGCTCATCTGCCAATTTTAAAAATTCCAGCATGGAAAAATGACCACCCGTTAAGGCAGGAATATGGTAATAATAAAATGGCAATTCAGGAACAACATCTGCGACCTGTTTACAAAAAATAACCAATTGTTCGATTGACGCGGGTTTGAAATAAAAAGGGCAGAGTATGGAAATTCCGTCTAAGTTGCATGTGCGAGCATGGACTGCAAGTTCCTGCATTTCGTTTAAACAGGTACCGCCGAGCATAAAGAGAGCCTTGACTTTATCACTTTTGACTTTGCCCCATTGCTCCATTACTTGCTTTTTTTCTTCCAAACTAAGCGATACTCCTTCGCCAGTAGAGCCACAGATAAAAGCTCCCTTGACCTCATTTTTTTCATACAACCGAACAAGCTTTTCGATTTGTTCCAATGCCAGTTCCCCCTGATCATTCATTGGGGTGAACGGTGCAGCTATCAAACCTTTCAATTTTTTCATCAAGTATTGTTATTTTTTTAAATTATAATAAGTGTATTGCATTTTGTCTTCCTCGTGTTTCCCAAAAAACATACTCGCCAAATAACCGATTGCCATACTCGAAAACATACCTGTGAAAGCATACATCAACAAGTGAACACTTGTATATTCTTTGATAAAATATTGGCAAAAGCCGCTGATTAGCAATCCAATCAGCGCACCCGTACCATTTGTTTTTTTACTAAAAATACCGAGCACGAAAACACCTCCAAGCCCTCCTGCAAACAGCCCGACAATCAAATTGAAGTGATCCCATAATGAAGATATTCCCCAGGAAGCCATCAGCAAAGCAAGCCCGGTACCGATTATTCCAATAATAATGGTGACACTACGAGCCATTTTCAAGTAAGCTCCCTCGTTGTCCAATGGACGGAGACGGCGGAAAAAATCTGTCGTCACCACCGTCGCAACAGAGTTCATGCTGCTATCGAGACTGGACATCGAGGCGGCAAATACAGCTGCAATGAGCAAGCCCGACACACCTTGCGGCAAGCTATTAATGATATACCAGGGAAAAATGGTATCTGTTTCTTCTAATACTGGATTCAATAATTCAGGACTGGTTTTATAATAAACAAAAAGCAAAGTCCCCAGCGAGAAAAATATCAATGTAGCAGGTAAAGCCAACCAGGCTCCGGTCATGATTCCCTTGGCGGCACTCTTTTCATCTTTGGTAGTGAGGTACCGTTGAATGACGGTTTGGTCGCTGCCGTATTGTACGATGTTGGCAGCAAAGCCTCCAATTAGTACTACCCAAATTGTCGGATTGGAAAAGCTTAGTTCGAAGTCAAAAATTCTCATTTTTTCAAACTCCGAAACATAAGTTGAAATATCATTGCTGTCGAGGTTAAAATAAAGTAGTATTAGTGATATCAATGCGCCACCTAATAAGACAATTACTTGAACTACATCAGTCCAAATTACTGCCTCAATTCCTCCCAGCACGGTATATAAAATACTTAAAACACCCATGGTCAAAACACAGGCATAAACATCAATGCCTGTTACAACAGAGAGTGCTAGCGAGGGTAAAAGCAGCACAATTCCAAGCCTTCCTAGTTGAAGAAAAATATACATGGAACTACCCAACAAGCGGGTTGGGAGGTTGAATCGTAGTTCCAGATATTCATAAGCGGTCGTCAAATTAAAGCGGCGATAAAAAGGTAAAAAATAACGGATGATAAAAGGTACAACCATAATAATGGTCATCATCAAAAAGAAATACAGCCAGTCCGTAGCAAAAGTCTTAGCGGGAATTGCCATAAAAGTAATGGCACTCAATTGTGTTCCAAATATACTCAAGCCCGCTGCCCACCACGGGATGCGATTGCCACCTTTGAAAAAATCATCGGTGCTGTGTTGATTTTTGGAAAACATAAACCCAATGCCGACCAATATAATTAAGTAAACCAACAGAACGATATAATTAAGTGTCCCGAAAGAGGTGTTATTCGATAATACTACTGCTGAAATTTTCGGAGTACGGATGCAGGGAGCAATTTCACCCGAAGGGATCAGGATTTGATTGCCCCATTTCAACGCAGTGGTAGTAACTTGGCTTTGAGAGGGTAGCTCGCCTATTTTTATCCAGGTTTGTGTGATGGTGTGAAACGCCCAGATATCTTTGGTAAACCCCTGATGCGTTTTTAGAATGGCATCTCTCTCTGCTATTAATTTTTTTAGAAAAGAAGTATCTGCGGTATTATCAATTTCTGCCCCTAACTTTTCCAATCCGTTGAATATTTTGCCATCATCCCCTCCAAATAATAATACATGGTTTGCTCCGACGGCAATACCTGTTCCAGCAGCGAGTGGAAAATCAACATCCGTTTTTAGTTCCGTCCATTCATTGGTAGCCGGATTATAGACCCACGAATCGCTATGCATAGTACTGGTAGATTTTTCACCTTTAAGTCTCCCTTTGAAAAGATAGAAACAATCCACCTCTCCATTATTCTGTACCACGCCGACCGCATGGGTTCGTGGAAAACCACCCCATACCGGTAATTCCTTCCAGCCTGCTTCTAGATTCGATAAATCAAGGCTTAGGAAATATTTACTTGCTGTTTTGTCATCACTTGCTGCGACATATATATTATTGCCGATTTTTCCGCCACTCATATTGGCAAGCGGAAATGGCAAAGAGGATAAGTTTTCTATTTCTATTTCTTTTTTCTTATCATCCCATTTTAGTAAAAAAACGGTGTTTAAAAATCCCGAACCATCCATGCCGCCAATGCAAATCAACCCTTCTTCGGTGGCGACCGTCAACCCGTAAGCTGCTTTTTGAGGGAGGGAAAATCGTTTTTCTTCAAACCATTGGTATTCGTCATCCCCGGCTTTTTCTAAAATATAAATATCCTGATGATAAACTTTGGTACCACCTTCCCACACGCCGCCGTTAGGAAAATTCGCCCCTCCAGCAATAATCAGCGCATTGTCATGAACCCCTGTAAACGCCCCTGCCAGTCCTGGCTGAACGGAACTGCCTTTGGAGGGCGGAATAGATGCCAGCTCGCTCCATTCAAAATGAATAGCTGGATTCTGATCATCTGCATGAGCGACCAAAGAAAAAAACAGCAATAAAGGAAGTAGAAAATATCTCATCATTGGTTTTGTTTTGTCATTTTTTCAAA
Source organism: Saprospiraceae bacterium (assembly GCA_047619515.1). Classification (GTDB taxonomy): domain Bacteria; phylum Bacteroidota; class Bacteroidia; order Chitinophagales; family Saprospiraceae; genus JAHDHW01. The sequence continues at coordinate 3,737 of JBLHJZ010000100.1, forward strand.
ATTTTGCCAGCACTCGTACATGGCTCTTGGTGTGTGAAAACAGCCTTTCCATTTGCCACCTTTCAAGGTGGTGTGTGGCTTGCCTTGTTGATTTAGATAGCCAAACCACTCCCCATTTTCAGGATCAGAAAAATGTTGCCAAGCGTACCGGTGGACTTTTTCGTACCAAGCCCAGACATCCTTTCTTTGAGTATGCAGGTATGCCTTAGACAAGGCAATCAATGCTTCCTGGTGTACCCACCAAAGTTTTTGATTCCATTCCAATTGTTGGAGCGGTGCGTCTTTGGCATCCATAAAATAGAAGATACCACCATGTTCTTTATCCCAGCCGTATTCCAATATTTGGAGGCAAACATCAGTTGCTTTTTTAATCAAGTCTGGTCGTTCGAGTTTTTCGGCAATATCCATCGAAAACCACATCGCCTCGATGCCATGTCCAGGGTTGATGAGCCTGCCCTCGTAAGTGTCCACGAACTGACCTGTTGGGCTAACATATTCATGGATAATTTTTGTTTTGGGATTGTAATGAACCTCAAAAATTTGATCCACACAATCCTCAAAAATTTTCTTGTTTTTTTCCGGGTTCGCTATACCTTCCAGTTCATAACTTAAATAAGCAGTCATCATGGGTAGCCCAAAGGATTTCATGGGGCGGTTGCTTGTCGCTTTTTCAAACTTACCTTTGGGCTTGTCCCGACGAATCAGGAATTGTCGGTACGTTTTTTTTGCAATGTCATACGATTCCTCTTCGCCTGTTGCTTTGGCATATTCGCCAAAAGCAAGTGCAGCGAAACAGTCGGAATAAATATTGAAAGCATGGGTAAGCGGTTTGCCTGCTCTGGTCATTGAAAAGTAGAAATTTCCATTTTCGTCCCGCCCGTATTTTTTTAAAAAAGAAATTCCGTTTTCTGCTATTTTTAACCAATTTTCCCTTTTTTCAACCCGGTTGTACATCATGGAAAAAGTCCAGACCTGTCTCGCTTGCAGCCATATAAATTTATCGGTGTCATACACCTTTCCATTTTGGTCGAGGCAGGTAAAATAGCCGCCCTGCTCCCAATCAATAGAGTATTTTTCCCAAAAGGGAATGACATCTTCCAGCAGGTTTTTTCTGTACAAGTCAGTATAAGATTGTAATTGTTCTTGTTGCATATTTTTCATTTCGCCTTCCATATATTTCTAGAAGTTTCTAGAAAGGGAAGATAGCGCAAGCATGCTTATTGGATAGGATGGATTGAATCAAAAAGGGGGGTCTTTTATCTACACCTGCTCCGTTTGTCTCACAGAAGGAATTGAATCGTCTCAAAATTCATTTAAGCATGATAAATTTCAATGGGAGTGTTCATATATCGGTATCTGAATCAAAATAAATTATGCCTGTATCTTTTAAGTATAAAAGTCGGTTGAGCAAAAGCCTAAAGAAAAACCTTACCCAACCTTAATAAAGATATTATGAAATAGAGACAATCCAACTACCTGTTTGATACGATTGAGGCCCTATGACACATTTGCACCCCATTTTCGATAATCCTGAAACCCTGCTATTTTTAACTTCTCTCAATATTTGCCAAGCATCAAATTTAAGAACAAAATTAGTATGGATCACTTTTACAAAAACAATTAAACAGAATCATTATGAAGAAGCAAAATTTTACAATCAACTCACGACTTCTTTCACGTTGGTTTGGTGTATTGACACTTTTATTGGTGTTCGTATTCACTTCCAATGCTGAAAATCTTGAGCCACCAGAACTTTTTAGCGTATCCGGTATAGTTACCGGGGCATCTGACGGACTATCATTAATTGGTGCTTCCGTACTTATCAAGGGGACTTCTACCGGAACCGTTACTGATATTGATGGAAATTATTCTCTCGATGTATCCAGCAGCAATGATACTTTGGTTTTTTCTTATACCGGCTACTTACCGCAGGAGGTGCCTGTTAATGGAAGAAATACAATTGATGTGGTATTAAGAGAGAATATTTCTCAATTGGATGAAATTGTGGTCATCGGATATGGCTCACAATCCAGAGCAAAATTAACTACATCAGTATCAAAACTGAACACTCAAATTCTGGAAACCTCCACTAGATCCAATGCTGCAACAGCGCTACAAGGTACGATTGCAGGTTTAAGGGTGACAAATACGACAGGACAACCAGGTTCTACACCTCAAATAGTTTTACGTGGTGGCACCAATTTTAATGGAACTGGTTCTCCCTTAATATTAATTGATGGTATTCCAGGCTCATTTTATGCTTTAAATTCCGATGACATCGAATCTATTGAGGTATTAAAAGATGCTGCGGCAACGGCAATCTATGGTGCAAGATCTGCCAATGGGGTTATTCTTGTAACAACTAAAACGGGAAAGGTTGGAAAATCCGCTGTGAACTATAAGTTTAAATATAGTACCAATAATGAAAGAGACGATCAAAAGTATCTCAGTGCTGCTGATTTCCTGAATTACAATAGACAAGGACATGCATATTCTGAAGCAACTCGGGGTAACCCCAACTTTATACGTCAATTTATAGATGGTGACAATTCATTTGCCATCGGTGGTAACACAACTAACTCTCCATTCACTACGCAACTTTTAACTGATGATAATCGATACCTGTTAAATCAACCAGGATGGAGTTCTATACCTGACATTTTAGAGCCGGGTCGAGACATTTTATTTTTTGACAACAAAAATGTTGGTGATCGTATCTATCAAGATAGTGATTCAAAAGATCATTATTTGTCCTTTGACGGAGGCAATGAGAAAGGTTCCTACTATCTCGGCCTTGGGCTTCTGGATAATGATGGTTTAATTTTAGGCTCGGGCTTTAAAAGATACTCAAGTAAATTTTCTGGTTCCTATAGAATCTCGGATAGGCTAAAAGTAAACTCTAATATTTTATATTCCCACTCTAACTTAAGTTTAAGTCCTTTAGGTAGTGACAACACCGTGTTTAGAAGGTTTCAAGGGCAAGCCCCTACTTCAAGAGATTATGACAACAATCCTGATGGTACCTTTTCAGATGTATATGCTGTAGGGCAAAATCAAGGTTTTGGCAATCCATTATACTATCAAGACAAATTTGTTAGAAAAAATTTAGAACAGCGTTTATCCGCTTCCATTGGTGTTGACTTAAATATTTTGGACAACTTAATCCTATCAGTAGATGGAAGTCATTTTACGATTAATAATCAAAATGAAAATTTTAATAGAGCCTATAGGGTAGGAAGCACTGCTGGTCCTCTCCGGACTGGTCGTGAAGCTTCTGTTAGTTTGGCAAGAACGTTAAGGAATCAGGTAACTAGTACTTTAAATTATTTCAAAGATGTTGACAAACATAGTTTTAATGCGTTGATAGGTGCTGAATATTTTAAGGATAATTTATTTGTAACGTCAGCAGGCACTAGAAATTCGCCTACAGATTTAATTGAAACCTTGAATGCAGGTGCAGAAGCTGATGGTATACCTTCTAGTTTTGAAACAGAATATGTTATTGCATCTGCTTTTGGAAGACTACTTTATGGTTTTGACGATAAATATTTAGTTGGATTTACTTTTAGAAATGATGCTTCATCTCGATTAGGGAACAATAAGTCTGGCTTTTTCCCTGGTGTATCTTTAGGATGGAATGTTCACAAAGAAGAATTTTTCCGCAGTTCATCAATAAATAATGTGATTGGTCGGTTAAAACCAAGATTAAGTTACGGTGTTAATGGTAATCAGGATGTATTAAGTAACTATGGTGTGTTTGGAGCATATGGAAGTCAGGGTGTTTATAACGGGCAAACCGGCTATGCCAACTCTCTCTTGCCTACTTTAGACCTGTTATGGGAAAAATCAACTACGTTTAATGTTGGCTTGGATATCTCGGTTCTTAATGATAGAATTACTATTATAACTGATATCTACTCAAGGAATATTAAAGATAAACTTGCGAATCTTACCTTACCTTTCTATACAGGATTTAGCAGTATATTAACAAATAATGGAACCATCAGAAATAAAGGCTTTGAGCTAGAGGTGAATGGCGATATTATTAGAAATAAAAATTTCACCTGGAATGTGGGAGCCATTTTTAACACCAATAAAAATTATGTGGTAGCTCTTCCTGAAAACAGTAATGATTTAAATAGACAAGGTGGCGAACTAATCTGGAACCCTAGCACTGGTGCTGAAGAATGGGTAGGTGGTTTTCAGGAAGGACAACGATCGGGTCACGATCTTGTTGTAGCTTTTGAACAAGCCTCTATTTACGCCAGTCAAGCTGAGGCTGATGCTGACAATGCAATAACTGATGAGTTTATGCCCGCAGCTAGTCGTAATCAACGATGGGCTGGTGATGCAAGGTGGGTAGACCAAAATAATGACGGTATTATTAATGGTCTAGACAGAAAAGTTATAGGACGTACTACTCCAGATTTCGTTGGGGGATTTACGACTAGTTTAAGTTATAAAAACTTCAATTTATTTATTAAGACAGATTTTGCTGCAGGACATTTAGTCTGGAACCATATTAGAGCAAAAGGATATGGGCAGACACAGGGTAATTTGAATCAACCCATAGAAGTATTAGATTCCTGGACCCCTTCCAATCCTAATACAGATTGGCCACGTATGGTTTTTGTCAATGATGCTAAAAATGTGTGGAGAGGTAATGAATCTGCAAGTAGTTTACAAAGTTTTGGTAATGAGCAATTCTGGGAAAAAGGAGATTATTTGGCGTTACGTGAAGTTACCTTAAGCTACAATGTACCCACAAAAGTTTTCAAGGATGCCATTCAAAGACTCAATGTTTACGTGACAGGATCTAATCTGCATTACTTTAAAAGTATGAGTGGAGATACCCCAGAGATTGGTGGTGTACAATATGGCGCATTTCCTGTTCCTATAACATTTACCATTGGTGGAAACGTAACATTTTAAATTTAAAAAATATGAAAAATATGAAAAAGTATATATATATAATATTAGCTGCGTTAATTTTCAGCTCCTGTGAGAAAGAACTTGATTTAATGTCTCCTAGTGAATTGACATCGGCAGGTTTTTGGGATACAGAAGAAGGAGCAAGAACTGCACATACCGGCATGTATGCAAACTTAAGATCCTCTGCCGGCAACCTTTGGTTATTGGGTGAAATGAGAAGTGATATTTGGGGTGGGCGTACCTATGAGTCCGCAGCCAATACCGGCTTAATAGAATCTAATATTTCAGAAGCTACTGCACCTTTTGAAGGTTGGGCGGACTTATACACTAGAATTCATAGAATAAATGACTTTTTGCTAAATGCTCCCGACGTGAAGTTTGTCAATGAAGATGATAAACAGCATTTATTGGCTCAGGCCTATGGCTTAAGGGCGCTGTATTACTATACATTATTAAAGACTTGGGGTGAGGTGCCAATTATTTTAGAGCCTGTGGGCACCATAGACCCCGCCAACTTAAGCAAGCCAAGGTCATCTCAGGCAGAGGTAATGAGTTTGATAAAATCTGACATTGAAACCTCCTTAAGCACATTTGGGACGGATGATAGCTATTGGGCAGGTAATAGAATTTTTTGGTCTAAAGCAGCTACATTGGCATTGAAAGGTGATGTTTATATTTGGTCAGGTAATTTACTTGGAGGTGGTTCTGCTGATTTTACCGAAGCAAAAGGAGCTTTGCAAGAAATTTCATCGTTAGAAGTAAGCTTGGCACCAAGCATCGCTGATTTATGGGGTGTCGGAAGTGAAGAGAATAGCGAATTTATTTTTGCAATGCAATATAAACAAGACGAAGAGTCCAACATTTACAATAGCTTAACGGGAAGAAGTACAGAAATCAACCCGCAATTTAACGATCAAGGAGCTTCCATGAGTGATTTCATTATTGCTGGTGCTAATAGATATGGGCAGTCAGAAAAAACCATTTTATTATTAGACGATAACAATGATAGCCGAAAAGATGCCACTTTTATTAGATTGTACATTGATGATAATGGAGGTGCAGGTTATCCCACTTATACCGAGCCTGCTTACTTTGGTTCTATCTTTAATAAGTTTTTAGGTCAAGTAATTGGTTCTGAACGCATATTTGAAAATGATGTGCCAGTGTATAGATATGCAGATGTACTTTTACTTTTAGCTGAAGCAAAAAACCTCTTGGGTGAAGACCCCTCCGGTGAGATAAATCAAATAAGAGAAAGAGCCTATGGTGCAAATTATGATGTGAACATATATGGCCATACTAATGGTTCACAAATAGATAATGCGAATGCTATTTTGGATGAACGATATAAAGAGTTCATCGGTGAAGGAAAAAGATGGTGGGATCTTAGAAGAGCTGGTGATAACTATGTTCTTGATAATATAAGCTTTCTTAATTCTGGTGATGAATTTAAACTTCTTTTGCCCATTACGACAGATATGATCGGAAGAAATTCTGCATTGGAACAAACACCTGGGTATTAATTAAAAGAGTTTTTCAAATAATTAGTGAGAGTAAAAGAGTAGTGACTTTAAATTTCATACATTAATATTAGATAAGGGGGATTTTCATCCCCCTTTTTTTATACTAAAAAAGCAAAACTTACTATGAAGAGCTCTTTAAAAATTCTCCTCTCGTATTGCTTCCTTGCTGTCATTTTTTCTATAAATAGTTGGGGGCAAATCCAACTGCCTGACCTTTTTAGTGACCACATGGTATTGCAAAGGGAAATGCCCATCCCCGTATGGGGGACTGCTCCCGCCGATGCCCTTGTGGAAGTAACTTTGAATAATCATAAGATCACGGTTAAATCAGATTATTTTGGAGATTGGAAAGCAACGTTACCTGCCATGAAAGCGG
>JBLHJZ010000101.1:0-10560 GCA_047619515.1 Saprospiraceae bacterium
AATATTCAAATTCCAAATTCTAAAATTCTCTCCTACACCTAACCTCTCACCTAAGATAAAGTTTGTAAATTGAGCCCATTAAAAACCTTTGAGTAATACTTAAAATGACCTTTTATGCTTTCATTTGATCCTAAAGAAATTTCGACCAAAGATTTACATCAATTTTTATTGGGAAGTGTAGCTCCCAGGCCTATTGCTTTTGCGAGCACGATGGACAAAGATGGGAATCCGAATATTGCACCCTATAGCTTTTTCAATGCTTTTAGCTCCAATCCCCCGATCCTGGTTTTTTCCTCCAACCGTAAAGTAGCGGATAACACCACCAAAGATACTTTGCATAATATACAAGAGACTGGCGAGGTAGTCATCAATGTGGTCAATTATAATATGGTGAGGCAGATGACAGTAACGAGTGTTTCTTTTCCCCCTGGCGTGAGTGAATTTGAGAAGGCAGGGTTGACACCTATACCTTCCGATATCGTAAAACCATTCCGGGTCAAAGAATCTCCCGCTCAGATGGAGTGCAAAGTCCGCGATATCATCACCTTGGGCAATGAAGGCGGTGCCGGGCATTTAATCATTTGCGATGTAGTCCGGATGCATATCTCGAAAGCGGTAATTGACGATAGGAATAGGATTGATCCGCATAAAATGGACTTGATGGGTAGAATGGGGAGAGCATATTATGTCAGAGCAAGTGGCGATGCTGTGAAAACAATTGTTCAGCCTGTCATGCCGCTCACCATTGGATATATGGAATTACCGGAGAGTATCCGAAACAGCGCTATCCTTACAGCCAACAACCTGGGGCAACTGGCTGGTATTCCTTCACTTCCTGATGCAGAAGCTGTTGGAATCTTTAAAAATGAAAATGAGGAAATAACTGCCATTTTGAAAGGTGGAAATCCGAAGGCGGAATTGCATCAATTTGCAAAACGGGCACTGGATGATTCCGATGACCGGGATGCAGCGATCAAGGCATTATTGATCGGCGATCGGATTTAGCTTTTCAGTATCACTATTTCTTAATAATTTTTTCAGCTTTCGGGCATTCAATAGGTTCCTGATCCAGTTTGGAATAATGATCGTCCCGATAAGCAGGTAAGAATAATAAGTAAGCAAACGCCAAATAACAGCGATTGACAAGACTAGATTAGTATTAGTCACATAATCCGTTACAAATCCGCCAAAGGTGGCTTCGGCTATCCCTACTCCTCCGGGGGTCGGGCTGAATGCCATAATCACGAACATGGTCTCCAATCGGGAGTATAGCTTAAACTGCGAAATAAAATCGGTAGGCGTCGAGGCGACAAAAGCAATAATCAGACAGTTCAATAACAAAAACCGGCAAGACCAAGCGGTAGCGGTAGAAAGGAAAGCGCTGAGATGAAAAGTCCACTTTTTAAACTTCATCTCTTTGGACACGACAATGATATCGTTTCCTAATTCAACTGCCTTTTGCCTGTATTTTCGAAGCCATTTCAGCCTTGTCGCACCAACTATTATCCTTTTTATAGGTTTGGGGTTAATAAATATGCCATAAAAAAAAGCGAAGCCATACACAACCATTAATGAATAAGCCCCCAGGAAAGTAATTCCCCAGCCATCTATATCATAAAAATGAGACATGTTTGGCCGGATAATTTCCGGCCCTAAAATCAAAATAAAAATAGGCACGCTTCCTACGAAAAAGGCCGTGTCCAGTATCGCTGAATATATTACGATCGTTGTCGTCTTGGCAGCTGATAACTTTTCCTGTGACAAAATAAAAAGAGCCACAAACGAGCCCCCAACACTTGTCGGGGATACCGCCGAACTAAATTCCCAGATAAAAATCAATTCTATACACTTGCGCCAGGAAAACTCCCCTTCCGAAAGAATTCTCAACCTTTTAGCATAAGCCAAATGACGAATGACCAATAACACTAAAGATAAGCCTATCCAAAAAGCAGTATGAGAATTCCAATCGATTTCCGCAAACTTCTCCGGGTCATATTGTTTCCAAAATAAGTAGCCAAATACAGCAAGACCAATGAAGATAGGAACTATAATACGGGAAACCCGAATAGAGTTCAACACCTCCTGGTGTTCCTCCTCAAAATCATGATGTACATCTTTTCGAGCCACTTCTTTTTGTTTCTTTATTTCAATAAGTTACTTTCTTTCCTCATCAAATACACCTCGCTGTAAAATAAGTTTCGACAAAGATATCTATCTATCTTTAGTAATTATTAATTTGCACTTTTGTTTTCATAGCAATCGCAAGATTGTAAAAAAGGTAGCATCAAAGACTAAATGACTTATTCAATGGAGGAACGTATCAGAAAATGGCGGCTCATACTAGGCCAAAAATCCGACCCTGAAAAAGAGGTACAACTCGAAGGAACCGAGGGATCGCTGGATCAGGTACTCGAAGCACTTTATGATGGCGACCGCAAAAAAGGATTGGGTAGTTCTTCTCCAAATGTTAATCGCTGGCTCGGAGATATCCGGAAGTATTTTCCAAAATCTATCGTCCAGGTGATGCAAAAAGATGCAATGGATCGGCTCGGCATGAAACGCATGCTCATGGAACCCGAACTCCTGGAAGCTGCCGAACCGGATGTCAACCTGGTAGCCACTCTCCTTTCGCTCAATAAAGTCTTGCCTTCCAAAACCAGGGAATCGGCTCGTGCCGTCGTCCTAAAAGTAGTACAAGAGCTCGAAAAACGATTAAAAAATCCTATGCGGGAAGCGATCCAAGGTGCGATTAGTCGTTCTGTCCGAAACCGGAGACCGAAATCTAATGAGATCGACTGGAACCGCACTATTCGCAAAAACCTGAAAAATTATCAGGTAGCACACAAAACCATCATACCGGAACACCTGGTCGGTTATGGTCGAAAAGGACAATCCCTCCGTCATATTATCTTACTCGTCGATCAAAGCGGATCAATGGCTGCGTCAATGGTCTATGCCGGCGTATTCGGTGCCGTCATGGCTTCACTGAAATCCGTAAAAACCAATATGGTCGTTTTTGATACGTCCGTAGTTGACTTAACGGAGGAGTTGGACGATCCTGTTGATTTATTATTTGCTACTCAACTCGGTGGAGGCACGGACATTAATAAAGCATTGACTTATACAGAAGGTTTAATCCAAAATCCCTCGGAAACTATCCTGGTGCTAATTTCCGATCTTTTTGAAGGCGGCAACGAATCCGAAATGCTGCGTAGGGTGGCCTCTTTAAAAGCTTCAGGTATTCAATTTATTACCTTACTGGCTTTAAATGATGAGGGCGCTCCGTCTTTCGACAAATCCATCGCCAACCAATATGCCGCTATGCATATTCCTTCTTTCGCCTGTTCTCCTGATCAGTTCCCTGGCCTCATGGCCGCTGCCATCAAAAAAGAAGATATTCAAAATTGGATGTCCCGGAATGGGATCGTGAGTAAGGGGTAGTTTTATTGACATTCGAACTTATGAGCATCTAAGGAGTCAAGGAATCATACTTCGATTCATTGCATTTCCCAATATTCTTCCAAAAGTTAATTTTTTATAGGTTTTTATTCTGTAAATACGTTTATTCGCTAAATTTTATTCAGATTTAGTACCTTAGTGTAAATTGTTCAATAACCAATCTATGAAATATTTTGCCCTCCTTTTTAAAGGACTTGTTCTCCTATTGTTGACTGTCGGAATTTTCAGTTGCGAAAATCAGAAAGACGCTACAGTTCTTGTTTTTTCAAAAACTGCCGGCTATCGCCACCAATCTATCGAACCAGGAATTGATGCCATCAAAAAACTAGGCAGCGAAAATGGCTTTCTGGTGAAAACCACTGAAGATGCCTCCGCTTTTAAGGAAGAAAACCTCAAACGCTATGCGGCAGTCATATTTCTCAACACGACTGGTGATGTTTTAGATCATGTCCAGCAGGCAGATTTTGAAAGATATATCCAGGCAGGTGGTGGCTTCGTAGGCATTCATGCCGCGGCGGATACCGAATACGATTGGATCTGGTACGGAAAACTGGTCGGCGGATATTTCAATGGCCACCCAAGTGACCCCAATGTCCGGCATGCCAAAATAAAGGTGCTTGATAAAAATCATATTTGTTCTAAAGTGTTACCCGATACTTGGGAACGGGAGGACGAATGGTATAATTATAAAAACCTAAATCCGAACACAAATGTAATCGCAACGCTCGACGAAACCTCTTACGAAGGTGGAACGAATGGAGAAAACCACCCCATATCCTGGTACCATGACTTTGATGGCGGACGGGCATTTTATACCGGTTGCGGGCATACGGAAGCGTCTTATTCAGAACCTCTCTACTTACAGCACTTACTCGGAGGTATTCAATATGCCATCGGTAATAATAACTTGGATTACTCCAAAACAACTTTCCATCAGGTGCCTCCTGAAAATCGTTTTGTCAAAACAGTCCTCGCTCAAAATCTCGACGAGCCGATGGAGCTTGACATCCTTGATAATGGCAAAATTTTGTTTGTCGAAAGAAAAGGTGCAATCAAACTTTATGACCCTGAAACGGAAATACTTAGACTTGTCACCGAATTTCCGGTGCATACAAAGTTTGAAGATGGGCTCTTAGGGATGACCATCGACCCGAATTATAAAGAAAACAAATGGCTCTATCTCTTTTATTCTCCGGTCGGTAAAAAACCGGTTCAGCACGTGTCCAGATTTGTTTTTGACAATGATAGTCTTCATTATGCTACTGAAAAAGTAGTCATCGAAATTCCTGTTCAACGAGATGAATGTTGTCATTCCGGAGGTTCCCTTGAATTTGGCGCTGATGGCAATTTATACATCGGTGTCGGAGATGATACGAATCCCTTTGATTCTGATGGTTTCGCACCGATTGACGAAAGAAAAGGAAGATCTGCCTGGGATGCCCAGCGATCTTCTGGCAATACCAACGACTTACGCGGAGCTATCCTCCGCATTACACCACAATCGGATGGTACTTATACGATCCCGAAAGGCAATCTTTTTCCGGAAGGAACCGCAAAAACAAAACCGGAGATTTATGTAAAAGGCTGCCGAAATCCTTTTCGTATCAGTATTGATTCAAAAACCAATTATTTATACTGGGGAGATGTCGGCCCGGATTCAGGAAAAGACGGAGACCTTCGCGGACCAAAAGGATTGGACGAATTCAACCAGGCCAGAACAGCCGGTTATTGGGGCTGGCCGTATTTCCGTGGCAACAACCAGCAGTATTTCGATTATAATTTTGTAAAAGAAAGATCCGGCGAAAAATTCAATCCTGAAAAACCAATCAACGACTCTCCCAATAATACCGGCCTGACAGAACTACCGCCATCTAATAAATCCATGATTTGGTATTCTTATGATAAATCCCAGGAATTCCCCTGGATTGGAGTGGGTGGAAAAAACCCGATGGCTGGACCGATTTATTATTCCGACGAGTATGAAAGTAATGAAAAATTTCCGGAATATTTTGACGGCAAACTCATCGCCTATGAATGGATGCGCCATTGGATGTATCTGATCAAATTTGACAGTACCGGCAATATGATCAAGATTGATCCTTTTATGCAAAACACGGAATTTTCCCGACCGATGGATATGATTTTCGGAAAAGACGGAAAACTATATATGCTCGAATATGGAAATAAATGGTTTGCTAAAAACCTGGATGCCCGGCTAACACGCATTGACTATATCCGTGGTAATAGAACACCGGTAGCAGCAATCACCGCTGCCAAAACAGTTGGCGGCGCTCCGCTTACCTTAATCTTGTCCGCAGAAAAATCTTATGACTTCGACGAAGACAAACTAAGTTACGAATGGAATTTTGGAGATGGTACTGAAAAAAATATAACCGGATTTCCACGCCATACTTTCGAAAAACCCGGCATCTACACCGTATCGCTTACCGTGACCGATTCGGATGGTCAGCAATCTACTGCAAAGCAGGAAATCCATGTCGGCAATGAACCACCGGAATTGAACTGGGAACTAGCAGGCAACCAATCTTTCTATTGGGACAATCGGAATCTTTCTTATCAGGTGAATGTCAATGATGCGGAAGATGGAAATACGGAAGACGGTTCTTTGTCTGCTGAAAATATTATAGTTTCTTTTGATTATCTTGCCCAGGGTTTTGATGTCACGGAGATCGCTCAGGGGCATCAAATGGAAGTAAGCACTTCCGATCCACTTGGCAAGCGTTTGATTGATGGCTCCGATTGCAAAAGCTGTCATGCCCTTAATGAAAAAATAAATGGCCCGTCCTATATAGAAATAGCAGCGCGTTATCGTAAAGATGAAAACGCTTTTAAATTCCTGGCCGGTAAGATCATAAAAGGAGGCGGGGGTAATTGGGGCGAGACCGCAATGGCAGCGCACCCTCAGCTTTCGGAAGGAGAAGCGACTGAAATAGCAAAATATATTCTTGCTGTAAATGGTGAGGTTAGAGTAGATTCTAAATACCCGGCGTCAGGTAATTTTGTCGCCAAAGATCATATTAAAGAGGAGGAGAAAGGGCAATATATTTTGATGGCCAGCTACACAGATAAAGGCAACGAATCGATCAAGCCCATTACTTCAAGAAAGCAAATTAATCTCCGATCTTCGAAAATTGAAGCCGGACATTTTGATGAGGCGTCCAAAGATATTATAGCAGGAGGAGACGATGCAAGAGAGCTTTATAATAACAGTTTTTTAGTCTATAAAAATTTAGACTATACAGATATTGAGTCCATCAGCTTCGCTTATGGAATGCGCGATGGTCAGGAAACCGGAGGAACAATCGAAGTACATTTAGATAACAAAGAAGGAGAACCCATTGAAAAGATCGAAATAGAAAAACCCGGAGAATCTGATATTAATCTTTCAGGTATCGAAGGTTTCCATGATTTATATCTTATTTTTAAAAAACCAAATAACGACGGAAAACAAATAGTCGTAATGGATTGGATTCGTTTCAATCCGAGTAAAACATTGACGTTGAAATAACTAATTAACTTAAGTTGCAAACTATTGTAGTTGGCAGTCTTTCAGTTGGCAGTGTGCAGTCTGATCCTGCTAAAAGTAATGGTTAGCACTTAAATTTTAGCAGAATCAGACTGCTGACTGTGGACTGTGGACTTTTTAAAGTCGAAGATATCAGCAACTTGAATTAATGGCAACAGCCAACAGTATTATTAAAAACACATACCTATTATGAAGACTTTTTTAAAAATTACAAGCCTACTCTTTCTAAGTATTTTATTTTTACCAGCCTGCGAAAACAGTGACGAAACAGCTAAGGAAAATACGGTTCAACGACCTAGTAACCCTTGGGTATTCCGGTCGGTATTGGACATAAAACCACGAATGGTCACCTTTGCCCTCCACGATAATCTATGGGCGGCATACAGTACGCAAACCGGAGCCTTATACAAAGCCTGGAAAGGGTATGTAGAATTTGACGGCGCAGTTTATACTACCGCTCATGGCCCCCAGCCTACCTCTGTAGGTGATGCTTATATTCTCGGGCAGCATGAAACACCCTGGCTTGTTATCGAAAACGGAAAAGAGATAAAACCTTCCTTCCAGTATAAAGGTCATCGTTATACAAAAAATGGCCATGCGCAATTGATGTACGAATTGAGCTGGAATGGAAAAGCTGCAAGGGTTAGTGAGCAGCCCGAATATTTCGAAGCGGGAGAAGGATTAACCGGTTTTGAAAGAATTTTTACTACTGCCGATGTCCCGGAGGGTAGTCAGATCGCACTGACGACTAATGTCAGCTCCGTCGTGTCAAAAGAAAAAGTAGTAACCAATGGAGATTTTCAAATCACGGAAGAAAAAACTAGAGATTACAAAAAGCTTTCGGGGATGGATATTGACGGCAAACTTATTTTAAATTCAAACGGAGACACCCGTTTCACTGCACAGTTTATGAAACGGCCTTTGATTCCTGATCCTAATAAAAAATCGGACGAGGAAGAAGAAGTCTTGCCATTAGGCCAACGACTCATAGCACGTAGTGATTGCAAATCCTGCCACAATACTTTTCGGAAAACCATCGGTCCGGCCTATAACGACGTCGCCAAAAAATATGCAAACACAGAACAGAATATTGCTTTACTTTCTGCCAAAGTTAAGAATGGAGGCTTTGGCACCTGGGGCCCTCAGATCATGAGTGCTCACCCTAATGACTCGGATGCAGACATCAAGGAGATGGTAGGTTACATCATGACATTGGATGCCGAAGAAGAAGCGCAAATGGCAGCCTTGGTGGAAGAAGCTCCTGAAGATTTAGATTATGTATATGGACAAAAAGAAATCACCGAATCAGATTTCTTGCCTGGGGTCATCATCAATGTTTATCAATATGATTATGACCTTAACAAACTAGCCGACCGTAAAGAAGATGCTGAACCAATTTTTTCCGGGATCATTGATAACATTCAAGCGAATGCCAATGATTTACAAGCTTTGGAAGATAATTTTTCAATCATTGCAGAAGGGTATTTGAATATTACAAACGATGCAAATTATAAATTTCGCTTATTGACTGATGATGGCTCAACATTAACAATTGGGGATCAATTAGTCATTGATCATGATGGTCCTCATGGTGCAGAGCCTAAAGATGGAGAAATCGCTTTAGCAAAAGGTTATCATAAGTTTAAGGTGGAATATTTCCAAGGGCGAGGCGGGAAAAGTTTATTCCTGCAATGGCGTTTAGGTGGAGAATATCAAAAACTACCTGATGCGGTATATGTGCATAACAAAAATGACAGACCATCTGGTATAATGGCTAATGCTTTGAAAAGTGCTACTAAAATCCCTGGCGATGCTGCACCGTTAAATGGCGTTCATCCAAGCTATGACCTGACTCAGGCACGTCCTACCATGTTCACGCCAAGAGTCGGTGGAATGGATTTCTTATCCGATGGTAGAATGGTCGTCTGTACCTGGGATGCCAATGGCTCCGTCTACCTCCTCGATGGTGTTCAAAGCGGCGATCCTTCCAAAATCACGCATAAGCTCATCGGAGCAGGACTGGCCGAACCCCTCGGACTCAAAGTCGTAGACGATGAAATTTACATCCTTCAAAAACAGGAACTAACCAAACTGGTAGATACCGACGGAGACGATATGATTGACGAATATCAAACCGTCTGTAACGCCTGGCGGGTATCGGCCAACTTCCATGAGTTCGCTTTTGGATTGGTATACAAAGACGGCTATTTCTATGGCACCTTAGCCACAGCGATCAACCCTGGTGGAGCAAGTACACAGCCACAGATTCAGGATCGTGGAAAGGTAGTTAAAATTTCTAAAGCTGATGGCAGTATGGCACTCATCGCTGCTGGTCTTCGGACACCAAACGGGATCGGCATCGGAGTGGATAATGAAATTTTCGTCGCTGACAATCAGGGCGACTGGTTACCTGCTTCTAAAATTGTTCACATCAAAGAAGGCGGCTGGTATGGTTCCCGATCCGTTGACTTCGAGGGTACCGAAGGGGTGAAAGAAAACCTTCCGGTGGTATGGTTGCCACAAGACGAAATTGGTAACTCACCAAGTACGCCGACCTATATCAATGATGGCCCTTATAAAGGTCAGATGATTCACGGCGAAGTAACCAATGGCGGTGTCAAAAGAGTTTTTGTAGAAAAAGTAAATGGGGATTATCAGGGTTGTTTGTTCCGGTTTACCCAGGGAATGGAAGCAGGGGTCAATCGGATTATCTGGGGCCCTGATGGCGCCTTATACGTCGGTGGTGTCGGCTCTACCGGCAACTGGGTACATGATGGAAAACTTTGGTATGGTCTGCAACGCTTCAAGTATAATGAGGCCTCTACTTTCGAAATGCTGGCGGTTCGTGCCCAATCCAACGGCATGGAAATCGAATTCACAGAACCGCTTGCCGAAGGTGATGGCTGGGACAAATCAAACTACCTGGTCAAGCAATGGTATTATAAACCAACAGAAAATTATGGCGGTCCAAAGATCGATGAGAAAGATCTGAATATTCGTTCTGTCAATATCTCTGAAGATCGTAAAAAAGTATTCCTGGAGTTTGCTGGCATGAAGCCGAACCATATGATTTATATCAAACTCAATAACACTTTAGTAAGTGCCAATAATCATGAACTTTGGTCAACAGAAGCCTGGTACACTTTAAATCAAATTCCTGAAGGACAGCCGGGTTTCAACGCTAGCCCACCTCCGGCAATGGCGATAAACACATTGAGTGATTCAGAAAAAGCTGCAGGCTGGAAATTATTATTTGATGGTAAAACGACTAATGGCTGGCGTAATTTTAATAAACAAACTATCGGCGCCGGCTGGATAGTCCAGGACAATGCCATCCACCTCGACGCTAAGAAAAAAGAAGATGGCGGCTGGCAGGCACAGGATGGTGGAGACATCATCACTGACGGTCAATACCAAAGTTATGAATTATCGCTTGAATGGAAAATCGGCAATTGCGGTAATAGCGGTATCATATTCAATGTAGTCGAAGATAAAAAATATGAGTACGTTTGGCTGACCGGCCCGGAGATGCAAGTCCTCGATAATACCTGCCA
>JBLHJZ010000102.1:0-10520 GCA_047619515.1 Saprospiraceae bacterium
GAAATGCCAGAAAAAGGCACTACGGAATTCGGCAAGTTAAAAAAATCTTACGCAAAAGGTGTACAGCTAAGAGGTAAAACCCTGGGTATTGTCGGATTTGGCCGTATCGGTCAGGAGACTGCCCGAATCGGTTTGGCACTTGGTATGAATGTACTGCCGGTGGATCTAATGATCAATGGGACAGATATTGACATCAACCTTTATAATAGCAAAGATGTAAAGTTAACGGTACATGTGCCAACGGTAAAGTTTGATGAAATGCTGGCCAAATCAGATTTTATCAGCCTACATGTACCTTCCGTAGGAAAGGCATTAATTGGTGAAGCGGAATTCGAAAAAATGAAGACTGGTGCTATCATCATCAATTGTTCCCGTGGTGGAATCATTGATGAAGAAGCTTTACTGAGTGCACTTGATTCAGGAAAAGTAGCTGCTGCAGGTCTCGATGTTTTTGAAAATGAACCTACTCCGATGAAAGCTTTGCTGGATCATCCAAGAATTTCAGCTTCGCCTCACATCGGTGCCTCTACGCTGGAAGCTCAACGCAATATCGGATTGGAATTAGCTGATCAGATTATTGCACACTTTATTCAGTAGTGAGGAGGAGGGGTGAGGGCTGCCGATAAAGCCCCTCACCTCTCCCTATTCATCTCTCTCTTCTGGATTATTGGAAATCTACCAATTCTACATCAAATATCAATACGGTATTCGGTTTAATAAGCGAACCCATGCCTTTCGAGCCATAAGCCGATCGGGAAGGCACGATAAAGATTCCTTTTCCACCTTTCTGCAACATAGGGATAGACTCCTGCCAACCGGCAATCACTCCTCCCAGATTAAATTCCAAAGGTTTGCCCCTTTTATAAGAAGAGTCAAACTCTTTTCCATCCATTAATGTTCCCCGATAATGACAAACGATATTGCTATTCAGATTTGGGCTTCCACCCGTTCCCGGTGCTTCGATCTGATAATAAATCCCGGAAGCCGTTTTTTGAAAATCCCACAAACTATCGATCAGCAAGTTTACGATTAAATTACGGTCTGTCTGATCCTGGTTGCCTGGGTTGGATACGAGGTCTTTCATGTACCGCTGAATCAACGGACCTTCTTCGCCTTTCTTTTTGATAAAAGCAGGACTGTCCACACTGTCTATGGTACAGGCAGAAAACAGAAGACTGAGGGTAAATAAAAGGAATAAGAGCATTTTTGGAGTTTGGGCTTCGAGCCGAAAACTATCAGTTTTTTGTTTAGACGAGGTCCAAAAACCGGAGTTATGCCATAGCATAATGAGGTTTTTTGGAGCGAAGTATAAACGAAAAAGTGGTGTTTGTAGGCCGAATGCTAAACTCCAAACATGCTCTAAGGTGTTTTTCATCAATTTTGATTCTTATAAGTCAACTTTTACTTAGCTCTGATCGTGGTAGTTTCCTGAATCCAACAAGGGACTTTAAATGATTGCCCTTCCTTTAGACTTCTTTGAAATATATCTTCCACAGAAGGCATATAAGCTTGATAACGGCCAATCAGTTTATTGGCTTCAGCAGCTACCGAAGCATCTACCCGCTTTGCTTTCTGCCATTTATCGATGGCTGGCCAGGTAACGATCTGACTATCCCAACCCCGCCCGGGGCCGCATAATGGGCCGCTTGAGGCATAAAGTTTTCCGATCAGGATATATGGATCACCCCAGTTCGACTTATACTTTAAAGCTTCATAGGCTGCACTTCTGGCTTTTGAAAATTGTTTTAACTCTCCGTAGTAAATTTTGGCAACGGTCAGGTAATAAGTTGCCTTAAATTCATTATCTGTTGAAGCTTCTGCTTTTTCGCTATAACAATTGATAGCTTCGATAAAGTTACCTTCACTTAGTAAATCTCTACAATTAGGGCCTATAGGATCTACAACTGGTCTACATTTATCTCTATAAGCGGTATATACCGCCTCGAATCGAAGATCTTCACTGGGACAATCCGCCCATTTCATTCTACTCAATACTAAAATGATCGAATCACAATCACCTGGTGCATTTTCGAAAGCGCTATAATATTGTTCTTTATAATATTCACAATCATAAAATCCTTTTACTCCTTCCAGGTTTTTCAATCTTTCTGGTGCATAAGAGGCCACGATATCCCAGCCTTCACCGGTCCATTTTTCGGCAGTTAATTTAGCTTTATTGTTTTCCAAAATATTAAGCATCATTCCTGCATAGATGCCGCCTTCTTCCGAGGATACTTTTTCATCGAGTACCAGACCCGCCAAAAGATTGGTAAACGGGTTGAAGATATAAGCCGGGGCATCCTCTTTCTCTATATCAAAAGATCGCTTAAACATATTGTACTTCTCAACGTCCGTGGCGTGTTCGGGATATTTGTAATAGAGGTCGAATGCTTTCCGTCCGATAGTTGTACCTTCGCTACCATAGCAGCGGATTACTTCATCATATAATTCCAGCACTTTTTTGATATGCTTATCGCGGAGGAGAGTGTCCTTTTCCTGAGAGGCCAGAAATTCATAAATTTTAATCCCATCCCCATAATGGGTATTCCGTTTGCCATCTGCTGCGGGAGCAACTTCAAAGACCGTCTTCCAATTTTCAAATGTCAAATCAAACTCTTCTTTTTTAAGCTTCGCCAAGTCACTGGCCTGTCCGATATTTTTCATGACGTCCCGATACAAGCTGTGGGTTATCATCACTCTTTTCCGCTCTTCTTGCGTTAGCTCCAGCCAATTTTTGCAGGGACTCAGATTATTATCTTTAGGAGTGGTCTCTTCTGTTGCATCAACTATTACGCCCTTGTCATTCGGGGTATCCTTTGTAGTTTCAATAGGCTTGGGGGTACAGGCAACCAATAATAATAGTATCAGTAATTGAAATCCGTTTTTGATATTCATAATTAGTAATTATTGATTTTAAAATAGGTGGAATGAAGCGCTAATAATTCAACTATGAAAATATAAAAAAAGCTTCGTTTATTAAAATAAACGAAGCTTTTTCAGTAGCGGTGAAAGTCGGCTAGAAACTAAGCTCCGCTTTCAAAACCTATGGATGTCCTGGGTTGCCACTTAATTCACCCTAATCGTAACACTTTCTCCAATCCAGCAACCAATTTTATAATTTCCTCCTTCTTTGTAACCGGCCATAAAGACATCTCCTTTCGCTGGTTTCTCATCGGAATACTTCCCGATTTTTCTATTTGCTTCTTCCTGGACTTCAGGATCATTATCAATTCTCCTTGCATAGGCATATTTATCAATAGCTGCCAATACCACCATTCTCTGTTCCCATGGGGCATCGCCACAACTTCTGGTAGAAGAGGCATACATATCTCCGATCATTAAATAAGGTTTTCCCCAACCTCCCCGTAATTCAGCGGCTTTCAATGCACTGGATCGGGCAGCACTTTTACTCCCCAGTTTTCGGAACTGAATAGAAGCAATAGAATAATAGTAGGCGGATTTTTTCTCATTATCTGTCTCCCCTTCAATTGCTTCCCGATACTTTTCAATTGCCCCTTCGTAGTTCTCTTCTTTGTATAATCTATTTGCAAATACTCCAGGGTTATTTGCTTCGAATATAGCTTGATTCTTGGCATTTTCTTCCTCCGCATATTTCGCCCAATGTCCTTCCAATTCTGCTAAGAAAGGGCTGGTCTCGGCCTCACACCCTTGTTGCTTGAGCGTAGTAATAGCCTCTCTAAGAAATTCAGCATTTTCCTCATTCCCGGGATATCCAGGTTTGAGTTTGGCGATAAAGTACTCACAATCAAAGATGTTTCTTTCTATCTGCGCAAAAACCTGATTCATTGTTGATTTTGCATATTCGAACTGCGATTTGAGTGCTTTATTATTTTTAATATTGTGATCTGCAATAGCATTCAACTTAGCATGAATAGCTCTTGCTGTTTCTTTGTCCATCTTTTCATGGGAGAACTGATAGACCACTATTCTTGCATAAGGATCCAAAACAATATATTCGGTTTTATTACCACCAATTTTAATTGCTTCGGCTAATACTTCAGCTGTTTCTTCATAAGAGCCTCTCATTTTATTATCCTTCGCTCCAATACCATAAAACATATCGAAAGCTTTACGACCTAATGAATAGCCAGGAAGTCCTTTGGTTTTATAACAAGATTGTTCCTCGTCGTACATCCGTAAAACGAGTTCAAAGTATTCTTTTTTCTTAGCCTCGTCAGTTTCTTCGATCATCATATAAGTATATAATTTACGACCATCTCTCCAATGAGAAGGGCGCTGACCGTCAGCTGCAGGAGCTGCCTCATAAGCAAATTTCCAGTTATCAAAAGCAATTTTAAAATCCTCTGCTGATAATTTGGCTAAATCTTCTGCTGTAATGGCACTACTCAAATAGGTACGATAGACTGAATGCGCTTTGAGCGCTGATTCACCGTTCGGGCTGTCATTGAACGTTACACATTGTGCAAAGGAAATATTTGTCAGCGTCACCGCAATAACAAATGTAAAGATTGTCTCAAATACTTTTTTAAATTTTTGCATGGCTAATTGAATTTTCGTTTAAAGAACCAACTATTGTCATTTAATGTAAATCCTACGGTCATTTGTGCGTAGGTTTCTTTTAAAAATTGTTCAGAACCAAATTGCCCGAGTTCAAAGGCAACATTTATAAATGATTGTTCTTGCCTTGGTAGTATAACAGGAAAACCAAGGCCAATTGTTATACCATAGCTAGTTAATTGTTCGTTAAACCCGTCATTTCGAGGGTCTGTACTGTAAAACGCGCCGAATCTGTACCGCATTCTTTTGCCATAACTATTATAAGAAGAAATATCCGGTATCAATTCTCCTCCTACTGCGATCCTAAAGGTATTATTCAAGGCGCCCTCATTTTTGGACTCATTTTTATATTGACTCCAGAATGCCTGCGAATAATCAAGGCCTAATTTCAACTTATTCTTTTTCTTGTACATGATACCAAGTGAAAACTCTCCGGGTAATTTCCCTGAGCCCTTTGCCAGAGGATCAAAGCTAATCGTGTCAAGGCTACCGTATGCAGGATTAAATCTACTGTTGAATACCGTGCTTTTTGTATTAAAGTCCATATTAGAATTTCCAAACAAGCCTAAAGTAAGTTGCTTACCATTCGGTTCATAAGAACCATCAGGTTTTTTCTTCTTAAATATGACATCATACTGAACTCCGACATTCCAAACAAAAGCATTATGGCTGATATTTGATAATAAGATATCTCTGTAAGAGGCAGATAGGCTATCAAAGCGAACTTCCTGGCTTTGATCAATCTTTCCAAACAAGAACCCGATGTTTGCTCCAAAAGAGATATCATTCACTTTTACGCCATTGCCCCATAAGAATTTATAAGTACCTCCGGTGCCCTCAAAATTATATTTAATCAGGTCTAGAGGTTCCGGTCTCAACTCTTCTGTCTTCACCAGATAACCCACCGTGGTATAAGGTGTCAATGAAAAATTCATTCCCCAGTTCACTTTAGACTGGTCTCTGTCCAGTACCCGACCAATGGGATTCTTTATGGGAAAGCCCAGCGATATATAGGCAAGGTTTCCACTCCTGACATCCACACTCTGCGTAGCGGTCTCCAAGTTTCCATACTTGGCTCTTACTCCGACTTCAAAAGAGGTAGCATATAAATACCCCAAAGAAGCTGGATTATTAATATTGACATGATAAGGGTCATTATAGGCAGCTGAAATATCAGCCATTCCATTTAATGCAGCAAAATTCGTACTCCAGAAATCTCCTAATCCTATTCGAGAATAAGGAGAATTGGATTTAGGCTGTCCATATAGCATGACCCCACCAAACATCAAGATAATCAATATTTTATATCTTCCCCAAAAGTTGGACATTATAGTTTAAAATTTTATTCAGTCCTATGAGAACTAAATTTTGGTTTACAAATAGCTGAGTTTTCAGATTTTCAGCAAAATATTTTGCATCTCCCCCTGTCAAAAGTACTTGCAAACGTCCAAAAAGTGCTTTGTAATGCCGAATATTTCCTTCCATCTCTACTGTGGCTCCGTGTTGTGCCCCGGTTCGAATCGAAGTAACTGTATCATTTCCAATTGTAGCGGACAATTTCTTGCGGGCTACCAGTGGAAGATTTGCAGTAAAGGCGTTCATAGCTTTTAGACGCATTTCTACTCCCGGAGTAATGCTTCCTCCAATATATATTTTATTCTTATCAATAAAATCATAGGTTATACAGGTTCCAGCGTCTATGATCAAACAGTTTTTTTTGGGAAAAATATCAGTAGCAGCCACTGCAACAGCCAATCTATCCCTACCTAAAGTCTCCGGTGTCTTATACGAATTACGTATCGGCAAAGCAGTTTTATGAGACAATCGAAGATAATAATAACGGTTAGCCAACTCCTGTTCTATCTTTTCATCAATTCCTGCTGTAGTGGAAATCGCTACATTTTTGATTTCTCGCTTTCCAAGCCATTGATCTAATGATCCTATTGACCATTCTTTTTCCAATACCCCTTTCTTCAAAAGTTTTTCCCCGCTAAAAACGCCGACCTTCGTCCTTGTGTTGCCAATGTCAATTATCAGGTTCAAATATGCTTTTGTTTTTTAGATGCGTAATTAGATTCATCTGGTGGTCGGCCTTGCGATCAAATGCTTTGCATTTTTGTGATCGCTTAGAGATCATAAGGTCGAAGGCCGATCACCTCTGTCCTAATGTTTAAAATGCCGGACGCCAGTTTTCACCATGGGGATGCCATGCTCATTACAAAAATCTACACTCAACTGATCCTTAATTGATCCTCCTGGTTGTATGACTGCCGAAATTCCTGCTTCGTGAGCAATTTCGACACAGTCCGGAAATGGAAAAAACGCGTCAGAAGCCATCGCTGCACCAGTGGTATCAAAACCAAAATGATGTGCTTTAAGAATCGCTTGTCGCAAAGCATCTACCCTACTGGTCTGTCCGCAGCCCATTCCGATCAATTGGTTATTCTTTGCCAGCACGATCGTATTTGACTTCAGGTGTTTTACACATTTGTTAGCGAACAATAGATTTTCGATTTGTTCATCCGTCGGAGTAGTATTCGTCACTACTTCAAAATCTGCTTTCCCTTCTGTTTTCAAATCAGTATCCTGCTCAATGACGCCATTCAATAAACTTTTAAAAGACTTTTTTTGGACATCAAAGCTTTTTATCTTTAATAAAACTCTCTTTTTCTTTTTGATTAAAAATGCGAGTGCATCCTCCTTAAAATCCGGCGCAATCAATACCTCGTAAAATAATTGGTCAATCTCCTGAGCTGTTTCCAAATCCATCGATCTATTGCAAATCAAAATCCCACCGAAAGCCGAAACATTATCCCCTGCCAAAGCAGCTTTCCAGGCTTCCACCAACGTTGGCCTCACAGCGACTCCGCAGGCATTGGTATGCTTTAGTACGGCAAAAGCGGGATCTCCGTCTTTAAACTCTGCCATCAGATTGACAGCCGCATCGACATCGACCAGATTATTATAGGATAGTTCTTTGCCGCTAAGCTTATCGAACATTTCATCAAGATCGCCATAGAATACTCCTTGCTGATGCGGATTTTCTCCATATCTAAGAACTGCTGACTGCTGGATGCTATGTTTAAAAACCAGGTCTTCAGCACTTTCATTGAAATAATTAAAGATCGCCGTATCGTAATGAGAAGACACTTTGAAAGCCCGTCGGGCCAATTCTTTTCGATCTTCCAGATCAGTAGCTCCTTCTTTGTTTTTTAATAAATCGAAAATCATCGTATACTCCTCTTTCGAAGGCACCACGACAACATCTTTATAATTTTTGGCAGCGGCACGGATTAAAGAAATGCCACCGATATCAATTTTTTCAATAATCTCGTCCTCATTATCAGTACTGGCCAGGGTCTCTTCGAAAGGATATAAGTCAACAATGACCATATCGAGTTCAGGAATATCATATTCTTCCAATTGCGCCAAATGCGCTTCTTCTCTTCTTGCCAGCAAGCCTCCGAAAACTTTCGGGTGCAGGGTTTTTACACGACCATCAAGAATAGAAGGGTAAGAAGTGATGTTTTCCACCGCTTCCACGGCTATCCCGAGTTGTTCAATAAATGCTTGTGTTCCTCCTGTAGAATACAATTTTACACCATGAAGGTCTAATTCTCGAACAATTTCTTCCAGTCCGTCTTTGGAAAAAACAGATATCAATGCTGATTTTATCTTTTTTGTAGCCATTAATAATTTTTAAAAAGAACTGAATAATTCAGGTTTCCTCAAAAAGATGTGCAAAGGTACATATTAAGTATTGGTTAAAAAACTAAAAACCTTGTTCATTTTCGAGTTTCAGCAACCTGACTTTAGCTTTATTTTCGGGTGTTCGCTGTTCTTTTTCCCATTAATTTAGCTCTGGGAATTAAGAGCAACCGGAGGGTCTTCATTATTCCCTTAGAAAGGAAAGTTTCATGTGGCTACCCGGTTTTTTGGGCAAAAAATATAAAGCTATAAAAAAATATAAGGTCTAAAGTCAGAAAGTCATGAGGTAAGAAAGTCAACTTAGTTTTTGCCTGGAAGACGGCAAAACGGAGCGTTTCCAATATCGTGCTTTTATGACTTTATGGCCTTATGCCAACACAATTCATATTGAAGATGAAAATATTATTATCGTTCGGTTTAGCAGTATTGGTTTATATGGGTTTTGATTTTGGATTGACAAAGCAGGTGGATTATACAGGCGTCTATTATGCTTTATCGGCAAACCCAAAAATAGTATCTAGCCAGTTGTCACTAAAAGAAGATGGTAATTTCGAATACTATATAGCCTCGGTCGACGCAATGTTGACGCCTCCTATTTTAAAAGGTGAGTACAAAGTAAAAGGAAATCAATTGCAGCTTTTTCCTGCTTCTTTTAAAACCTGTCCTGGCCATAATCGACAAATCGGAAAAGGTACTAAAATAAAAATCCAGTGTCAGTTTGCCCCAAACATCATAGACTATAAGTCACCCAGTCTATTCAAACAATCTTTGGCTTCTTTTGAATCTGGCGCATCCAGACTAAAACCAAAATATTATATCAAGCAGTTAAAAAATCAATTATCGCTCTGTGTATTGGATTTGAAAACGGAGCAGTATAGCCCTCAATTTACTCAGTTTAAAAAATAAAATTATGAAACTACTCAACCTTTTATTTGCAATTCTATTTTGCAGTACTACAATCTTTAGTCAGACTTCCATCTATGGAAAAGTCACCGATGAATCAAGCGGAGAAGATTTAATCTATGCTAATATCGTACTGAACAGAAATGGCGTATTCGCAGCCGGAACTTTAACAGATTTTGAAGGGAATTATAGTGTCCCGGTTGATCCGGGGACTTATGAAGTAAACGTTTCCTATACTGGCTATCCTAATAGAGCTATTACAGATATTATTGTAAAAGCTGGACAGGGGACAAAGTTAGATATTCAACTTTCTGAAGGAATTGATCTTAGTACTGTTATTGTTACCGGTTACAAGGTTCCCATAATTGAACAAGACAATTCGACTCAGGGGGCTACGCTCACCAGCGAGCAAATGAAAAATTTACCTAGAAAAAACATTTCTGCTCTTGCAGGAACTACTGCCGGTTTGTCCCAAGTTGACAATAGTGAGGCTGTTACAGTGAGAGGATCCAGAGACAGGGCAACAAATTATTATATTGACGGAATACGTGTCAGTGGAAGTGCAAACCTAATTGAAAGAGATAAAACTTCCATTGTGAAAAATGATTTACTGGGCGAAACACCATCGGCCTATGAAAACAAGGCTAATCTCATTTCACAAAATATAGCGAAAAGTAATATTTCTTACAAAGAAGAAAAGTTAATAACCGAGCCTATCTCTGCTAATGAAGAGTATGACAATATTGACGAAAATGATTTTATAAAATCGGAAGAAAACAATTTTTCTACTTTTTCAATAGATGTGGATTATGCCTCTTATAGTAATATCCGACGTTTTATCAATCAGCGTCAGACGCCACCAAGAGCAGCAGTAAGAATAGAGGAAATGGTAAACTATTTTAATTATGACTATCCACAGCCGACGAACAACAAACCCTTTAGTGTCAACACCGAGCTTGGGGATTGTCCATGGAATAACCGTCATAAATTATTGCACGTCGGTTTGCAAGGCGAAGATATGAGTTTTGAAAAAGCCACTTCCAACAACATTGTTTTCCTCATTGATGTGTCGGGATCTATGAGTTCGGCTAATAAACTACCGCTGTTAAAACAATCCTTTGCACTGTTGATTAATGAATTGAGACCAGAAGACCGAGTCGCCATTGCGGTATACGCAGGAGCGGCTGGATTAGTATTGCCTTCTACTCCGGTCAAAGAAAAAGCGACTATTTTAAATGCTTTGAATAAACTGAATGCTGGTGGCTCAACAGCAGGTGGTGCAGGAATTCAACTGGCTTATAAAGTGGCGCTTGAAAACTTAATGGCAGCTGGTAATAACAGGGTGATCCTGGCTACTGACGGAGATTTTA